>CAYJHM010000167.1:0-4483 GCA_964369935.1 uncultured Rikenellaceae bacterium | reverse complement strand
ACCCAGAACTTAAATGGGAGCAGAAACTTGAGACAAATATTGGTTTTGACCTTGATTTTGATAGAGTAAATATTAAATTCGATGTGTTCCAAAACACTACAACAGACCTTGTAACAAGAATAGGTACAGCCCCATCTACTGGTTTTGCTACAGTTAGTGAGAACCTTGGCAAGGTTAGAGTTAAAGGTTTTGAGGCTAGTGCATCTTACACTCCCTACTCTACGAAAAATGGTTTTATAAGAGTTAATGCAGCTATTGCATATAAGAAAGATGAGATTATTGAGCTATCAGATGCTATGAACCAGTTTAATCGTCAACAAGCAGAGAAAGCAGCAGAATTATCTGATGAAAATGGCGGTGGGCTTATTCCTTACCCTCAGTATATGGATGGTCAAAGTATGCACATAATTATGGCAGTACCGTCTTATGGTATAGACCCTGCTACTGGAATTGAGATGTTAAGAAAACTTGATGGTAGCAAAACTTATATTTGGGATTCTAACGACCTCGTTCCATCTGGACTAAAAACAACAGTGTATGATGGTGTGATGGGTATAACGGGAGAGTATAAAGGTTTTGGAGCAACAATTAATATGCGTTTTAAGGGAGGCGGTCAGATATATAACACCACTTTGCTAAATAAAATCGAGAATGCGCCTATTGACCAAAACTTTGACCGTAGAGTACTAACTGAACGTTGGTCTGAGATTGATCAAGCTGTATATTTCAAGAAACTAACAGGAGCTACCCCTTATGATATGCGTAACGGTATTTACTGGTTCGATGAAAGAGGGTGGAAACAAGAGGCTACAAGATCTACTACAAGATTTGTTCAGAATTTAAATGAACTGGATATTTCTACAATTAGTGTATACTATGACTTTGCTGATCATCTGATAGAGGGATTAAAAATGGATCGTCTAAGATTATCTGTTATAATGAATGATATTGCAAAATTCTCAACCATAGGCATCGAGCGAGGTACAAGTTATCCTTTTGCAAGAACAGTTACATTTAAGTTAGCTGCTACGTTTTAATTAATAAAAAATACAATTATGAAATCTAAAATAATAACATTTCTTAGTCTTATTACACTGTTTGTTTCGTGTAATAAATGGTTAGATGTGACTTCAGATATGGAAATACCTAGCGATAAGCACTTCGAAACTCCAACAGGCTTCAAGGATGCTGTAATAGGAACTTATATAAATATGTCACAACCTGAATTATATTCAAAAACTATGACTTGGGATATGATGGAGTTCTTGAGCCAGAACTATGCTAGTGTTTCAGGTGCAAACAATGCTACTATAGCAGACTATAACTATGTAACAGAACCTTTTATAGGTTATAGAGACGATATTTGGTTGGGCGTTTACAATGTTATTGCAAATGTTAATAACATTCTAAAGTACGAGGAGCAGAATAAAGATGTAATGACTCCTATTTTGGACTCATTAGTACGTGGTGAGATGTTAGGTATGCGTGCATTTTTACATTTCGACCTACTACGTATGTTTGGTAAAGGTAATTTAGGAAATCGTCCTGAATTAATGAGCGAGCGCTCTATTCCTTATCAGCTACACTACGACAAAGATGTTCCTGATCAGCTAACTTACAGAAAATATATAGATCAATTACTAGCCGATGCAGATGAGGCAATAGAATATCTTAATGTTGATCCTATGAAGTGTGGAGGTCTTGATAAGCCACAAGGTCACTATGCTGGCGAGACAACCGGTAATTTCCTTACTACTTCAGCAAGCAGTCGTCGTTACAGAATGAACTACTATGCTGCAATGGCTACTAAGGCACGTATTCTTATGTGGGACGGTTCTGAGGAAAGCAAAACTATGGCACTGGAAGTTGCTGAAGAAGTTCTTGATACTATCTGGCGTCCATCTTCTGTGACCTGGGTACAAGCAGGAAATGTAGGAAGAGGTAATTACTATCAGTCTGATGTAGTATTTAAAGATGAACATATCTTTGCGATTAAAAAAGATGATTTATTAGGCGTTCAAGGTGTATTGTTTGATGCTTCATCGCCAAATAATATGTATGATGTTGTTTTTTTGAACCAAAATAAGGTTAATGAGATATACGAGCAACCAAGTGAACTGGATAGTGATTGGCGTTATTCTCACTGTATACACGGTGAGGGTACAGAGATGGCTAACTATTCTCTTTATAAACTTCGTCAGCATGAAGACCACGATGATCAGTATAAAGATATAATACCTCTTATTCGTATATCAGAGATATATTATATTGCAGCAGAATGTCGTATGATGCCAGGTCCTAATTACGATAGACTTAAGGCGTTAGAGTATTTAAATAAAGTAAGAAACAACCGTAATATACCATCTAACTTAGACTTAGGCCCAGAATTAACAGACGAGGAGATAATGGATGAGATAACCAAGGAGTACCGCAAAGAGCTGGTTGGTGAAGGCCAATTATTCTATTACTTTAAGCGCTTAGGGCTTGATATGCCAGGTTATAATAAGCCTATGACAGATATTGAGTATCAGTTCCCTATGCCTGATGATGAACTAATTATTGGAAATAGATAGAACAATAGTGAAATATACAAAATTTAAAGTTATGACAAAGAAGATAAATTTAGTGACTGCAATTTGTTGCATTGCATTAGTCTCACTTTTCTCCAGCTGTAATAAAGAGAGTTTGCAAGCCTATACAGGTGGAAGTACTGCTGGTTTTTGGATTCATAGTACAAACCACTCTCTATACGGTATGACAGCTGAGGAGATGCCGTTTGATACTATAACACTGGATATAGCAACAACAGGTTTCACATCTAAGGAGGTTCGTTATGTAGCTGGTACATTTATACCTGACCCAGCAGGAACACCTGAAGAAGAGAAACGTAATACAGCCGTTGAGGGACAAGACTACAAAATTATTGGTGGTGTAGTTGAGCCAGGTGAAATTTATGGCAAATTCAGGGTGCAAGTAATTAATAGCGACAGAATTGCCGATAAAGAACTTAAATTAAATCTATCTATTGCTGAAAATGATGATTTCTCGGTAGGATTAGCAGAGAATAAGAGTATTGTTATTAGTTTTAGTCAACTGTTTTTGATGCCGAAAACATTCCATGCTATGTCTTATTTCTTCTGCGAAACATATTCTACACAAATGTACAAGGTGTTTATGGAGGCAACAGGTCTTAAGGAGTTTTACTACTTTGAGGGTGAAATTAACCAAGAAGAAGGAATAGTAATGGGACGAAAGTTTGGTGATATTATTAGACAATACGAGATAGACAATGGCACGCCAATGTTACATGACGACGGCAGCGGTGCAGGTACTCCTATTATCCCAATTTACTAATTTTTAACAATAAAAATATTATGATAAAATCTATTAAATACACGATAGCACTTGCCGTTACAATGATAATGGCATGGTCGTGCTCTTACAGTGATTTAAGTACCTATGTAGATGAGGTATCGCCAGAGATTCTTATTGATACTGTAGGATTAAAGCCAGAATACGAATTGAAACACGGTGAGCAATTAGTTATTAATCCAAAAGTCTCTTGTGGAGATAAAGGTGCAGATAATTTTGATTACGAATGGATGCTTACCTATATGCCAGGTAGTGATTTTTCGGAGCAGGGTGCCGAGATAGTAAGTACAGACAGTGTGCTAAATATTGAAATTGACAGATTACCTGATACTAAACCATATAATATATGGTTTAAAGCAACAGATAAAACAACTGGATTGATGAAAAGCATACAGTGGAATCTAATCGTTGAAGCTAGTTATGGTAACGGTCTATTATATGCTTATACAAAGGATGGTAAGACTTCGGATTTAGGACTTATTCAAGACTACTTATTTACCTATGAATGGCGCGATTGGGACGTAGAAGAAAATTACCCTACTGAGTACCAATATGAACTGTTCTCTAAGGCTAATGGTAAAAACTTTGATGGAGTAATAAAAAATATGTTCTCACAAACCAGATACCTTAATGGTAAGAGTACTTATATGGTGCATGGTGCATCTGATCATAACGTGTTCCGCATACGTTCTCTTGACCATGCCTTACTATGTGAGGGGAAAGATTTGTTTTATGATCCAGACATAGAGATAAATGTTGATGTTAACTTCTTTGTAGGCAATAATCTTATTGTTAATAATGGTAAGTTAATGATTAATAAAAAAGAGAGTAGCAGCGACAAGGTTCACGACAGATTTGGAGCAGAAATGCCAGGAGATTATACCGCAAATGCTCATATTTCTCATATTGGTGCTTCAGCCAATATGGCGTGGTACGATGAGAATTTAGGTAAGTTCTTTTACAATACTTCTAACATAAATGTAAAATTAGAGCCTAAGAGCTACAATCCAAGTACAAGTTCAATTTCTGAATTTGATGCTACTAACCTACCTGGTTATACGGTGTTAGCAGCTGGTGGTTACTCAAGAGTAGAACACTATTTCTTAATGGA
>CAYJHM010000166.1:0-4498 GCA_964369935.1 uncultured Rikenellaceae bacterium | reverse complement strand
TATCTCATTGACAGAGGGGGTAAAAATTACAACTTTGTTGGCAAAAAATAATTTTTTCATATTTGTTAAGTGTTCCAGATGCGAAGTTAATATTTTTTTTGTATATTTGCATCAAAATGTAGATAAAATTATTGAATTATGAGTATGAACAGAGAAATTGCTAGCAAATTACTAGATATTAAAGCTATTAAACTAAGTCCTGCTGCTCCATTCACTTGGGCGTCTGGTTGGTTATCTCCTATCTATTGTGATAACCGTAAACTGCTATCCTATCCCGATGCTCGCAAGCTGGTTTATGATGCTTTTGCCTCTGAGATTGCAGCTCTTTACCCTGAAGCAGATGTTATAGCTGGTGTAGCCACTGGGGCAATTGCTCATGGTGTATTAGCAGCCGAGGCAATGGGTTTACCGTTTATTTATGTTCGTTCGTCGGCTAAGGGGCATGGTCTATCTAATCAAATTGAGGGCGAATACCGTAGCGGAATGAAGGTTGTTGTTGTCGAGGATTTAGTATCTACTGGTGGCAGTTCACTTCAGGCGGTAGAGGCTCTACGCGAGGCTGGCTGCGAGGTTCTAGGGATGGTTGCTATTTTCACTTATCAATTTCCATTGGCTGAGGAGAATTTCCGTTCAGCGGGATGCAAGCTAACCACACTAAGCAATTACACCACACTTTTGGAGGTGGCTGAGAGTAAAAATTATATAGTTAAAGAGGATATCGAGACTTTAAAAGAGTGGAGAGAGGCTCCTGATTGTTGGAGGAAGTAACAATTTTTGTTAGGTATTAATCGTTTAATTAATTACACACCACAAGTATAGCAAATTAAACGTATTAATTGGAGGAATTTATGGAGAAGTATGAGAGTCATCAGGTTCGTATCGAGAAGCCTGATTATTTAATCTATCAGTCATTGTCGAGTTTTAATAACTTCACGCCTGTATTGGCAGACAAGGTAGAGAGTTGGGAGGCGAATGATAGCAGATGTTCGTTTAAGGTTAAAGGGTTCACACTAAGTTTAGTGATGATTGACAGAGAAGAGAACCGATTAATTAAGGTAACTGGCGATCAGATGCCGTTTGAGTTCTATTTCTGGATTCAGCTACACCGAGTATCAGATAGCGACACACGTATGAAGCTAACAGCGCACGCTAAGCTAAATATGATGATGAAGATGATGATTGGTAAGAAGCTACAAAAAGGGATAAATGATATGGCAGATCAGATAGCTGCCTCGTTTAACAGAGCATAATATATGATAAACTATGAAAGAAAAGTGTTAGATAATGGTCTAACACTTTTAGTTTCAAATGATGAGGCCTCCTCTATGGTGGCACTAAATTTAATATATAAAGTAGGAGCAAAGAACGAAGAGCCTGAACGAACGGGTTTTGCTCATCTCTTCGAACATCTTATGTTTGGAGGGTCGGCTAACGTACCCGACTACGACACACCTATTCAGATGGCAATGGGCGAGAATAATGCCTTCACCAATAACGATTATACCGATTATTATATCGTTCTACCTAAAGAGAATCTTGAGACTGCCCTATGGGTTGAATCAGACAGGATGCGCTTGTTAGACATAAATCCAACTACCCTCGACATTCAAAAAAAGGTTGTTATTGAGGAGTATAAGCAGCGTTATCTAAATAAACCCTATGGTGATGTGTGGTTACTAATTCGTGATATGTGCTACACTGTTCACCCTTACCGTTGGCCTACCATTGGGTTAGACATATCTCATATCGAGGGTGCAACTTTAAATGATGTACAACAATTTTACGATAAATATTATCAACCATCGAATGTTATCTTATCAATCGTTGGCGATGTTACTATGGATAAAGTTCTGCCTTTAGTTAATAAATGGTTTGCCGATATCCCCTCTACCGATGTTGCACATACACCTATTATTACCGAACCTATTCAGAGTACCGCACGCAGGGTTGAGGTAGTGCGTTCGGTTCCAGTTACAGCCATCTATATCTCTTTTCTAATGGGGGCACGTGGCACAACACAGTTTGTTGTGTGCGACACAATATCTGATCTCTTATCTAATGGCGACTCGTCGCGTTTACAACAAAATTTGGTGCGCACAAAGCAGCTCTTCTCTTCGGTTGATGCCTATCTCACAGGCGATGTAGAGCAGGGCTTATTTGTTATCACTGGCCATCTATCGGAAGGTGTGACTGTTGAGCAGGCTGAAGAGGCTTTATGGGAGGAGCTTATGGCTTTCAAAAACGAGAGCATAGATTCGCACGAGCTTCAAAAGGTTCAAAATAAGTTCGAGGTAAACACAATATTTGGCGAGCTAAATGTAATGAATAAAGCTATGAATCTAGGTTACTACGAGATGATTGGCGATATCAACTATATCAATCAAGAGCTTGAGCACTATAAGAGTGTAACTTCGGAGATGATTACTGAAGTTGCAAACGAGCTCTTTACGTTAGAGCGCAGTTCAACCCTAATATATAAGGCACAAGATGACAAATAGAGATATAGCACCAGAAATAGTTATACCAACCGAATTGAAGGTTAAACAAGAGAGTAGATATACCACCGCTAAAGGTGTAGATATCTACTCGCTACAATTTACCGAATATGATGTTGTTCGAGTGAGTTTTGTGTTTAAAGCAGGAACTAAGTATCAGAACACACCATTTTGCGCCACATCGGTGTCGGGAATGTTAGCCGAGGGGTGCAGTGGTTCGTCGGCTAGAGAGATAGCCGAAATTTTAGATTTTTATGGCATATACTACGATCACTCAACAGATAGAGACTACTCTGTAATAACAGTATGTTCGTTAAAGCGTTTTTTTGATATTACCATCGAACTTATTGGGCGTATGTTATCTACTCCACTCTTCCAAAATAATGAATTTGATGTTTACCGAAATAAACGTAAGCAATCGATAGCTATTCAGCGTTCTAAAATCGATTTTATTGCTCGCGAGGAGTTTGCTAAGGCTATGTTTGGTACCAATCACCACTACGGACGCAGCTATAAAGAGGAGAGTATGGACAACCTCACTGTTGAGGAGTTACGCTCGTTTCATCAGAGCTACTACACCTGCTCTAATCTCTTTGTTGTGGCAAGTGGCGATATCGAAGAGGAGGATATAAAAAAGATTGGCGATGTAGCCGATTTGTTACCTATAGGCAGCTTCACACCTCATTGCGGAAGCGAAATTGTATCACAACAAGCTACATTTGTGCCGTGGGACGATGCTACCCAATCGGTCATTCGCTTAGGAAGAATCCTCTTCACACGTGATCACCCCGATTTTGTTGCTACGCAAGTGGCTGCTACTGTTCTAGGGGGCTATTTTGGTTCTAGGCTAAGCAGTAATCTACGTGAAGATAAGGGTTACACCTATGGCATCTTTGCAGGTGTTATAAATCTTGAAGAGAGTGGCTATATAGCTATCTCTACCGAGGTTGAGAGTAGCATAACTGAAGATGCATTAAATGAGATATATATCGAGATTGAGCGTTTAAGCAACGAACTTGTTCCGCTTGAGGAGTTAGATATAGTTAAGAGGGTTATGGCAGGCGAGATGATGCGTATTCTTGATGGTCCTTTTGGCATAGCCGATATAACAATCGAGAATATACTCACAGGGCGCAGTAACAGCTATCTCAATAGTCATCTACAAGAGATTATGAGTACAACACCTGAACGTATAATGGAGATATCTCGCAAATATTTCAAAAAAGAGGATTTTATAACACTAATAGCAGGCACAGAGAATGATAACTAAACAGTCGAAATTATATATAGCTATTCTAGCAATTATCTGCTGTCTAGTGTGGGGCTCAGCTTTTGCATTTGCTAAGCAGGCATTCAGCCAGATGCCTCCGCTTCGCCTCTCTGGCTACCGATTTATATTAGCTGGCTTTATAGTTCTACCTCTGCTATTTATTCAGAAATTCGACTGGCGCGAGCTACGTGGTCAATGGGGTTTTATCACTATCTTCTCAATTGTTCAAACATTTTGTCAATATGGGCTATTTTATGTAGGGTTAGATAAAGTCCCTGCGGCTATTTCGGCTATCATTGTTGGAGCAGCTCCTTTTTTTATCTCTATACTTGCCCACCTATCACTCGATGATGATAAACTTAACCCTCGCAAACTGTTATCAATACTGTTTGGGTTCTCAGGTGTGCTATTCATATCGTTAAAAAATGGCGTATCAACCGAAGAGTACCCACAATTTTATATGGGCGTGGGAATATTAATTGCAAGCAATATTATCGGTTCGTATGCAAATATTATGGTTGTAAAACGTAAACGAAAACTATCAAGTGCTGCGCTTATATCTCTATCGGCAGTGATAGGTGGTATAATGTTACTTCTTTTATCATTTGTTGCCGAACCCGAAGGCACAAAGGGAATACTTGGTTATCCATCAGAGTTTTATCTATCACTACTATGGATTGCTATGATACCAGCAATAGGATTCACTATATGGTACTACTTACTAAATCTGCCA
>CAYJHM010000165.1:0-4593 GCA_964369935.1 uncultured Rikenellaceae bacterium | reverse complement strand
ACCAAAACCGAGCGTAATAAGGAGTACTTAAAGAGTAATCTTAATATGCAAGCACTCAGTATAGTTAGCAGTATAAACAGTGCAAAAGAGCAGATAAAATCAAGCAGTATAGCTATCACGCAGGCACGCAAGGCTTACGAAATTTCGGAGGCACGCTTTAAGCTTGGTGCAGGCACAATATTAGAGCTTAATTCATCACAAGTATCGCTTATGCAGGCCGAACTGAACCTTAATCAAGCATACTACGATTTACTATCAGCATTTAGCGATTACGAAAAATTAATTGGACAAGAAAAATAATAAAAAACAAAATATAATGAAACGAACACTATTAATTGTCGCTATTGCGACACTCCCAATGCTTTTTACGGCGTGCCAAGGTGGAGAGACAGCGAGTAAAAAAGATACTCTTGTGAATACTGATTCAAAAAAAGAGATTGTAGCTGTTGAGAGAGCTAAAAAATTAGCTTTCGACCACACAATAACCTATAATGGAAATATCGAGCCATACAAGAAGAATAATATTGCTTCGGCTATGCCTGTACGTATTGATGATATATTTGTAGAGGTAGGTGATATGGTAACAAAAGGTGAAACCGTTGCCGAGATGGACAAGAATCAGTTAATTCAGCAGCAACTACAACTTAACAACTTAGCTGTTGAGTTATGGAGACTAAAGGGCCTATATGAGAGTGGCGGCATATCAAAGCAACAGCTCGATCAGCTCCAACTTCAACACGATGTGGCAGAGAAAGCCTTTAATTATCTTCGTGATAACTCAACACTACTCTCTCCTATAAACGGAGTGGTAACAGCTAGGTATTACGATAAAGGGGATATGTTTTCAGCTACCCCTTCAACCTCAGGTGCAGCTGCAGTTGTTACTGTTATGCAGATTGACACACTAAAAGTTAGGGTAAATATATCAGAGGAGTATTTCACTAAAATTAAGTTAGGTATGCCAGTTGAGATAACAAGTGAGAGCTATCCTAACGAAATTTTTAAGGGAGATATAACACTTATTTATCCTCTAATTGATGCTGCAACACGCTCGTTCACAGCCGAGGTTACTATACCTAACAAAGAGCTAGAACTTCGTCCTGGTATGTTTATAACTGTTGGTATTAATATTGGAACTACCGAGGCTATCTCGGTTGCTGATGTAGCTGTTCAAAAGCAGATTGGCAGCAACGAACGATATGTATTTGTGGTGAATAATGGCATAGCTACACGTAAGGTGGTGACAATAGGTGATATACGTGGTAATTCGACCGAAATATTAAGCGGATTAAATATTGGCGATATGGTTGTTACAAAAGGCGCTAAACGCCTAAATGATGGCCAAAAGGTTGAGATTACAAAATAAAACATAGGTAGATTATGAAGATATTTGAAACATCGGTGCGAAAACCGATATCAACAATACTGATTTTTATTGGGGTCATAATAATGGGGCTCTACTCGATGCGCAACCTAGCCATCGACCTATACCCCGACATGGATATGCCCGCTATCACCGTAATGACCACCTACCCTGGTGTTAATGCGGCAGATATTGAGAATAATGTTACACGTATATTAGAAGATAATCTTAATGCGGTAGATAACCTTGATAAGATAACCTCGCGTTCGCTTGATAACATCTCTATCATAACAGCCGAGTTTGAATGGGGTTCTGATATAACCGAGGCTGCGAATGATGTGCGTGATGCTATATCACTAAGTCAAGAGCTGCTACCAGACGAGGTTGATCAGCCTATCATGTTCAAGTTCAGCTCTAGTATGATTCCTGTTATCATACTATCAGCAACGGCCGATGAGAGCTACCCTGCCTTAAAGAAGATTATGGATGATAAGTTCGTAAATCGAGTAAACCGTATCAATGGCGTAGGTTCGGTATCCCTTTCGGGAACACCAGTAAGAGAGATACATGTACACGTAGATCCAAATAAGATTGAGGCTTATGGGTTATCTATCGAGCAACTAGGCGAAATTATTCGTGCCGAGAATATTAGCATTTCGGGTGGTGAGGTAGACCTCGGACGCAGCAGTTTCTCGTTAAAGAGTGATGGCGAGTTCACCGACTCAAAAGAGGTAGGCGAGATTGTAGTTGCTAACACTATGGGGCGTAAAATATTACTTAAAGATTTAGCTGTTGTTAAGGATACTTTACGTGAGATGGTTATCGATCAACGAACTATGGGTAAAGAGGCTATCACCATGATGGTAATGAAGCAATCGGGAGCAAATACCGTTGCTATTGCTCGCGACGTGCTTGATATAATACCAGAGATTGAAAAGACACTACCTTCTGATGTTAAGATTGAGGTGGTATATGACACTTCGGATAATATAAATAAGAGTATCTCTAGTTTGAGCGAAACTATTATGTATGCTTTTATATTTGTGGTGCTAGTAGTACTATTCTTCCTTGGACGCTGGAGGGCAACATTTATAATTGTGCTTACTATTCCTGTTTCATTAGTAACCTCGTTTATATATCTCTATGCAACAGGTGATAGTTTAAATATCATATCATTAAGTTCGTTATCAATAGCTATCGGAATGGTGGTAGATGATGCCATTGTGGTTCTTGAAAATGTAACTAAACATATCGAACGTGGTAGTTCGCCTCGCGAGGCATCAATATACGGTACAAACGAAGTATGGTTAGCGGTTATTGCAACTACATTAACGGTACTGGCGGTATTCTTACCTCTTACTATGCTTACAGGAATGGCAGGTATTATGTTCAAATCGTTAGGTTGGATTGTATCGATTGTAACTATGGTATCAACCATTGCTGCTGTAACATTAACACCTATGCTTACCAGCAAGATGCTACGTTTTGTGTCGAAGTATGAGTATAAGGGACTAATGGTTATCTTTAAACCAGTAGACAAGTTCCTAGATAGGCTTGATAAAGGTTATTCGAAGGTTCTTAACTGGTGTCTTAGCCATAAAACTATGATTTTAGTTAGTTCGCTATTAATGTTCATCGCCTCGCTTGCCTTAATAAGTCGTGTACCTACCGAGTTCTTCCCTATGCAGGATAATGGATTGATTGGTGCTACTATCAAGCTACAACAGAGCCTTAGCGTTGAGGAGACTGTTAAAACCTCGCGCGAGATAGAGAAGTTAATCGAGAAAAATTATCCCGAACTACGTATCTACACCATAGGAACAGGTACCGATACTAACGACACATGGAGTATGATGGGTAGTAATCAGGGGTCGTATGTAATAAAAGTAACTATCGGACTGGTTGATAAAGAGATGCGTAGCGCCTCAATGACCGAGATAGCAGATAGATTACGAAACGATTTAGCAACCCTGCCCGAAATTATCGAAACATCGGTAGTTGCTGGTTCAACTGGCGATGGCGGTGGTGGAGGAATGAACACACCACCAGAGATTCAAGTAAAGATATTTGGTCACGATTTAGAACTTGCTGATAACTTCTCGAAAGAGGTAATCAAGCATTTAAATAGAATTGAGGGAACACGTGATGTTAAACTCAGCCGTGATGAGATGCGAACCGAATATGTGGTTAAGTTAGACCGTGAGAAGTTAGCATTCTATGGTCTTAACACTGCTACAGTAGGAACTTATGTACGTAACAGAGTACAAGGTTTAACCGCATCTAAGTATCGTGAGGATGGTGAGGAGTACGATATAATCGTACGTTACGATGCTCCATTCCGCCGCTCTATTGAGGATATTCGTAATATCCTTATCTACACCCCTAAAGGTTCACAAGTGCGCCTTAAAGATGTGGGAGAAGTGACTATGGAGGAGACCCCTCCTGTTATCGAGCGTGAAGATAGGCAACGAATCTTAACTGTTAAGTCGATGATTGGTGATGGTTATGTATTAGGAGATATCGCCTCGAAGGTAGAGGATGCCGTTGCCGAGTTAGAGGTACCAGATGGATTATTTGTTGAGATAGGTGGAACAATAGAAGATCAAGAGGAGTCGTTTGCCGATATGGGATTACTGCTAGTTCTTATAATTATCTTAGTTTATATTGTTATGGCAACACAGTTCGAGTCGTTACGTATGCCATTTATCATTATGTTCTCACTACCTTTTGCCTTTACGGGTGTATTCTTAGCTCTATATCTATCAAGTACGCCGTTAAGCGTTATTGCCCTTATTGGTGCTATTATGCTGGTTGGTATCGTTGTTAAGAATGGTATCGTGATAGTTGATTATATGAATCTTCTACGAGAGAGAGGTATGTCGATAGGCGAGGCTGTTATAACAGCTGGACGTTCACGTCTGCGCCCAATTTTAATGACTACCCTAACAACGATTTTAGGAATGGTACCTCTAGCATTTGGTTCAGGGCAAGGTTCAGAGGCTTGGCAACCTATGGGTATAGCTGTTATCGGGGGATTAACATTCTCTACTATCCTAACTCTTGTGGTTATTCCTGTAATTTATGCTCTATTCAGCTACTCAGAACTAAAGAGAGAGCGTGCTAAAAATAAACTGGCAAAATAATTTAAAATATGGAAAATAATATAGTAATGGAGAGTGTAATGATATTTTATGCTCAGTCGCTTACCGAGGCAATAGATAATATTCTAT
>CAYJHM010000164.1:1808-4621 GCA_964369935.1 uncultured Rikenellaceae bacterium | reverse complement strand
TCATCCTTTAAAGATGGTGATTTGAGAAAAACTCATTATATATTTAAATACTATAACACCTCAAATGAAGTATATGTCGAAGATTTATATTATGCGATAGGTAAAACAACGCGAGTAGATAAAACTCATGTGACTAATTCTGGAACAGAGAATTCGTTTGGATACTGTTTTAGGTTATCAGAAGCTTACCTTAATTATATTGAAGCGTGTGCCGAACTTAGTGAGGCCGATGAGGCAAAGTTGATGCTAACAACTCTTTTAGCTAACAGATATGAGGTTGGAAACGCAAATGCTATTGTGCCAGATATTACAGGCCAAGAGTTGGTAGACTTTATTATAGAGGAGAGGAGGAAAGAGTTGTGTTTCGAAGGGCATCGTTGGTTTGATCAACGCAGAACAGGTATGGAGCCTTATCAAAGAGAGTGGAATGAGATAAACGAGACAGTTCACGTGATAAAAATCGAGAAAAATGATCCAGCGTTCACATTTCAGCTCCCTGAGTATGTCTTACAGAACAATTTAACTCTAGTTGAAAACCCAACGTGGCCAGAGAAGTATTAAATTAGAACAATTAAATGCAGGAGATTATGAAAAATATTTTAATTTTATTTGCAATTATAATAATAGTTGTAGGTTGTAAAAAAGAGGATCCAATTATCCCTATGGGGGCCGATGCTATCTCTGGTTATGAGTTTCCAGAGGGGACACCATACGACGATATAACAAAAAGAATTTTCGATGAGTTTGATACACAGATAATTTGGAAAAACCTAAGATCTGAAGATCTTAACAAGGTATGGACGGGTTCGGGTATTAGTAGTGGTATTACAGCTCTTAGAGCAACCGAAGAACAAGCAGGCGAGGCGATTAACTTTCTAGATGAGTGTATTTTTAGTAAACTGGATAAAGATTTATTCCAAAAGGTAATGAAGCAGTATGTTTATATTGCCTATGATGCGCATAAGTTAGTATTTGGTTCGTTCTTAATGCCTGTCGAGAGAGAGTATGATGGAATAAACAATTGGCTATTTAGCCTATGGGGCGATGAGTATAAATATACGTTATATACCCCTCATCATTTTCCAAAAACAGATGAAGAATTTTTCCTGTATAGGTTTAAGTTTTTTGGAAGTATGTTTAGTGAATTAATAAAAGAGTTAGGTATTATAGAGGTGCCTCCTCTTTTTAGAACAGACTTTGTGTATGGTAGTGGTTATAAGGTAGATCCTGCGCATGAAAAGTTTTTTATGAAAGCTGGATTTTGTGGTAAGTTCAATAGTTTTTCAGGGGCATTAGGAAATGTATATTCGATGACCCTATACGATAACTTTTTATCGTATGTGATGTTAGTTGCTATGTATAGCCGTGAGGAGATTCAAACAACAGCAGGTATGGGGAATAATTTATATAAGGATTATCCTTTAATACTAGAGTGGTACGACTATGTTGATAACTATATGATAGAGAATTATAACTACGATTTGAAACAATTACATGTCAAGTAGTTTATATGTTTTACCCCTGCTCAATTTATTGATATATATCAATGAGTAGAGTAACGAGGTTAATTTAAGATTAATAGAATAATTAGTCGATCCTTAAAAAGGCAACCGACTAATAGTTAAACTTAGAAAAAACTGGTAGATATTTTAAATCTACAATTCAATTAAAATTTTGAAAAACAAATAGTTGAACCTTTTTAAGGGTCGGCTAATTAATAAAACAATATTATGAGTAATTTCTTTAAAATATTATTAGTAGGAGTGGTGTTATTTATCTCTTCGTGTACTAATGGTGGTTATGAGGTACCACCAGTTGTCTCCGAAAAGTATCGCATTGTTACTGTAACAAATAATGCAACTGAGATACCAAAACTATATGTGAATGCAGAAAATATTGATGGTGGTATTAATATTACAGATGAAAATGGAGAGGAAAAATTTATCAAAGATGATGAGTTATTCGATTTTATAGTCAATATGTTTACTAGCGCTTCAGGTTCTGGTGGTTTTATGAATCTAAATTATATTGATTTTGTGAGTAATGAAAACCTTGTAATATCCTATAATGATAGCGAAGGTAAAGAGTTCATCTATCCCGATATGTTAAAAGAGGATGGGTCGTTACGAACCACATTAAAATACCGTAGAACATTTGATGAGATAGTGCCTAGAACAAAGTTTGAACTAGCTAGTTTTCTTCGACTACCCATAACAGGAGAGCTGCCGCAAGCATCGTACGGTATATCGTATAGGTTTGAAAATGGGTATAAACTGATATACTTAAACTACACAACATTAAAATCATATTTAGAGATGATGCCTCTATTTGGCGTTACTCCCGAGGTGATTACAATGTTAAATGGCATCGTAGGTCAATATTCAAGAACTTCTGATACATTAGAGATAGGTATCTATTTTGAACAAATAAATTAAATTTTTATGAAATATATTGCAGTTATTTTGTTACTTGTGATGGCTCAAAATGTTTCGGCTCAAAAGGTAGTGGTGCCTGATAATTGGCACCATCTATCTTTGAAGTACGATGGCGTTAATGGGGCAGAGATAAAGAGAGCATACGATTTTTTGAAAGACAGAGAACAGAAACAAAAAACTGTTGTTGCCGTTATCGACACAGGTTGTGACATCGGACATAAAGGATTAAAAAATAAAATATGGGTTAATCGTAACGAGATTCCAAACAACGGAATTGATGACGATAGAAACGGATATGTAGATGATATCAATGGCTGGAACTACCTAGGAGATAGTAAGGGTGGGGTAGTAGAGAAATTGACTTATGAAGCAGACCGA
>CAYJHM010000164.1:0-1739 GCA_964369935.1 uncultured Rikenellaceae bacterium | reverse complement strand
TTGTAGAGCTATACCCTAAATTTAAAGATGTTGATACAACAGGATTAAAGAAATCCGAATTGGCAGAGTATCATTTTTATAAGAATGAACTTCCTGAATTTTCGAAATTAAGTGGCTTACTAAAAGAAATTATGCTTTTAGATACAGTAAAATCCTTTGCAGAAATTTTTGAGGACGAAATGGTAGAGAAGTTTCCCGATGTGAAATTATTAACTAGAGAGCATCTTCGAAAAATTACTAGACCAAGCGATAAAGATAAGAAAAAGAGTTTAGCATACTTCTTTATGTCGTCGATATATTACGATAATACAACTAAGAGTTGGAATGAGGCTAAAGCAAAAATAGATAAGGCTGTTGATACAAAAAAGAGAGCACTAGAAGAGATAGTGAACAATTTCGAGTGTGGCAGAGAGCGTTGTGGCGATGATATGAATAACTATTCTAGTGTTGATTATGGAAATTCGATAGTTAATAAAGGTTTGATATCTCACGGGACACATGTGGCAGGAATAATTGGGCTAGAGCATGTTGAGGGAGTAAATGCGCAAGGTGTAGCTGATGTTGAACTTATGATTCTACGAATAAATGGCGAGGGCGATGAATACGATAAAGATGTGGCACGTGCAATAGTGTATGCCGCAGATAATGGGGCTCAGGTAATAAATATGAGTTTCGGAAAAGATTTTTCGCCAAATAAAAAATGGGTAGATAATGCGCTGAAATATGCCGATAAGAAAGGGGTGCTTATGGTTCACGCCGCAGGTAACTCGTATAAAGATATAGATGTTCATACTATATATCCATCAAGGTTTACAAAAAGGCATGAAATTAAAAACTACATAAATGTGGGAGCGGTTGATCCTAGTGGTAATCCAGCAAAATTTTCGTGTTATGGGGCGAAGAATGTTGATCTTTTTGCCCCTGGTGTAATGATTTACTCATCGATTCCAAATGATAAGTACAAAAAACAAAACGGTACAAGCATGGCCGCTCCTATTGTGAGTGGTATAGCAGCCATTATATGGAACTACTTCCCTAAGCTTACCGCTTCACAAGTTAAAGACGCAATTATAGGAAGTATCGCAAAAAGAGAAGATATTGTGGCTCTGCCAAGCGATCCCAGATCGATAATGAGTAAAACAGAGAAGAAACCCTTTAGTGTTTTATGCAGTAGCGGTGGTGTAATTTCGGCTTACGAGGCAGTTAAGAGAGCTGCCGATATATATGATAAGAATAAATATTAATAAATAAAAGATTATGCGTAATTCGTACAAACTGATTGTCAGCTTAGTGTTTTCCTGTTTTGCGGTGATTAGTTCAATAGCCCAGATAAACAGTAGTAATAACAACAAGCAACGTATTGAGAGTATTAGAGCCCAATGGGCAGCTGATGATGTGTCGGCAATGAGTATAAAGGCACTAAGTAAAAAACACAAATCGGTAATCAAAGAGCTATCAGCCGAATATAGTGGTGATGAACTTGAGCGCGAGAAGCAGCTGATTGATTTTTGTGCTTTGATGGCAGTAACTGAAATTGTAACTAGTAAGTACATTGATAAACCACAAGCAGGAGAGAAGTATTTTTATAAATTAGCTAAAAATATTGATGTATCAACACAACTATTTGTTGATATGTACAATAGTCACGAAGGATTGATGGAAATAAATAAGTTATTCTATTTTAAATTTGTTGGTCAAGGTGCAGATAGAAGATATGCTATTGGGCGATTAGAGAATTA
>CAYJHM010000163.1:0-4630 GCA_964369935.1 uncultured Rikenellaceae bacterium | reverse complement strand
TAACTAACTCGGGATTGACCTCTTTTATTACCTTAATCAATGCCTCTAACTCTTGCGGTGTAGTGTTATCAACCCTTAAGCCTTTATACTCGCCTCGTAAGAACATTGTTTGAATTACTATTTCACTCTCAAATAGTTTCATCCACTCTACAACCTTAGCAACCGAATAACTACTTGATAAAGGCTCGTTTATAAGACGTGCAGTAGATTCGATAGCCGAATCAATCTTTAAAATTGCCCTATCAACTCTCTGCAAAGTTCTACGCACCGACTCTCTACCAATCAAGGTAGCATTACTTAATACTGCAACCTTTACCTTAGGGAAATACTTATCACGTAGAGCAATCGTTTTATCAATTATCTCTTCAAAATCGGGGTGCATAGTTGGCTCGCCATTACCTGCAAAGGTAATAACATCAAGGGTCTCGCCCTGCTCTTTACGCTGCGACAATACCCTTTCAAGTTCAGCTATCACCTCATCTTTTGGGTTATATCTTAATTTTTCGCCACTATTAAGTGTCCAACCACACTCACAATATATGCAGTTAAAGTTACACAGCTTAGCATTAACAGGTAAAAGATTAACACCCAACGACACTCCTAATCTACGTGAGATTATTGGCCCGAAAATTATTTTATCAAACAGAATTGTATCCATTACACTAAACGTTTTATCTCAGCATTTTCGGTTAATTTATTAGCAATAAAATCAACCCCCTCGATTAATACTATACCAGGACACTTACCCTCGGCAATACTTCCTGCCCAATCTGTTATACCTAACGCCTCGGCACCATTAACTGTTGCCATAGCTAAAATCGACTCAAGCGAGTAATCAGGATAGTGCTTCTCTACACACTTCATCTCCTCGAGTATAGATAACACCTCATTTGAACTTAAACTATCTGTCCCTAGGGCTATACGTACTCCCTTGCGTATGAACATATCAAAATCAGGTAATCTCTCCTCAATATATAGATTAGATAATGGGCAAGGAACAACCGTAACCTTAGAACCATACTGAGTAATTGCTTTAGTTATATCCTCCTCAGTAGCATATATTGAGTGGATAAGTAGTAGCCCCTCTCTATTACTAGAGATATTAGAGAAAATTCTATCTGTCTCATTCTTGCCACCTAGCACTACCGACTCTTTAAAGTGAACAGATAAAATTCCTTTATTTTCAGCCGAACCAATAGCGGCTAAAAATTCGTCTGCCAATGTATATGTAGCATGTGGTGATACCGTAGCTTTAACACCAACAGCAGCCTGTTCTTTGACACGCTCAATACCCCTAGCAAACAAATCCATTGCAGGCACACCATCCTCGTCTAACATCTCAACAAAACTGTGATAGTACATTTTACTATCTTGTTTTATAGGTGTAGTGTACTCGTAGTTAGTATGGTCGCCTACAACCTGAATACCATTCTCGAACATTATTTTATCCCACTTTCTGGCTGCGTCTATCTTAACAGAGTCTTCGATGGGTACATTATATTTAATATCTATAATAGAATCAATAAAACGTGGAAGCCCACCTCCTCTTCCTATCATACCCTTAACATAAGAGTACTCTAGATGTGAGTGGCAATTTATCAGCCCTGGCATAAGTAATCCATTATACATCTCAACACCTGCCCTACTATCAATATTCTCTACATCCTTCTCTACTGATACTATTTTTCCAAGATTATCTATCTCTACTATACAGTTAGAGTGTAAACCATCGGCAAGAGCAACACGTGTAGCACTAATTTTTCTATTTTTATCCATATTATTATCTATTATTCATATTCTTTTTATTAGCCTCACGTCTAGCCTTCTGAATACTATCACGCCTATTCTTAGCGTGTATTGATAGTATATCAGCACTTTTTTGACTTACCTTTGGCTTAGTTTTAGATTGTGGTGTTGGCAATATCCTAATCTCCTTTAAACTTCGGTCGTATCTTACCGAATCCATTGGATAAGGTTTACGCTTACCCGTTATTGTGTCGTATGGAACAACATATTCACCATTATCAACCCCATAATTAAGTATCTCCTCTAACACATCCGAGGATGGATAAATTTCGTTAAATAACCTATCACTAGCTATCTCATAGTCAGGGCGCGACATGATAGTTACACTATCAATATATATATCCATGCTCTTTAATCCATAGTCCGAAAGGTAATCTTTGTTCGACGAGTACGATAAAATACGAATATCAATCATATTACGTTTTCGCCCACCACGAACAGATATTGTACGTGAAAATTTAGTCATTTTTTGACTTTTTGATAACCACAGATTACTTCCTGCATACTCCTCACCACTTAACGAATCGCTATAATTATATACAACATAACGTGAAGAGTTCGAATCTTGAGGTAAAATCTGATAATTAAAAGATATTAAATACTCTTTTGCACCTGTGAGAGGCAAACGATAATTCAACATTTTTAAATCTTCTTTTCCTCGTATGCGTATCGAATCGGGCGAGAAAAAGAGCGTATCAATCACCTCGTTTGTCACCTTTTTCCGCCAATTACGCCCTAACGAACTGATGTACTCATACCTTTCGCGCAATTCTTTAACATCAGCAACCACTTTATCCATTAACTGCCCAAAAACATTCGACTTTCTACTCATCATACGTTCAATGGTGTAGTCCATATCGTCGTATGTGTATCCATAATCATCAAGTATAGGTAGAAAGATACTGACTGTATCATTTTTAATATTGTGCGTACCGATAGTACGAAGATACATATCGGCCACAACACTCTCCAAAATAATCTCTCTCAAATCGTCGTCGGGAATATACTCGCGCTTTTTCGAGCACGAGGAGCCTAAAATTAGAACTAATGACACTATCAATATATATACTCTCATATAATCTTTTATCCTATATTACGACCAATTATCGCCTACTACAACTAAAATAGCTAAGCAGGAGATTAATAAGCCACACCGAAATTATAACAACTACCACATCTCCAATCATCAAACGTACAGGGTAACTATCAACAAGCATACCCGCGCCATAGATAGGGACAAACTCGAAAATTTGTTGCGAAAGAACAACCCCAACCCCTAAAACTAAACCTATCACAACACCAATCAGAGAGATAATGCCCCCTAAGGTGATGAATAGCCGTTTGATATCGCTGCTTGAAAAACCCAATACCATAAGAGTATTGCTACTCTTACGCTTTTCTACTATCAACATAATCATTGCCCCTACCATTGTTAGCGAAGCAACAACCATAACCAATAGCATTATCATATAAATAGCAAACTTTTCGCTTCGTACCATCTGATACTCTGCTAGATTCTGTTGCTCCAAATCTTTTACAACAAAATCGTCTCCTAAGACATCTGCTACTTTACTCTTAATATCATCAATATCGGTACCACTTTTCAACCCTAAAGCAATAGCCGAAATTTTATCCCCATAGCCACACAGCGAAGCCATTGCGCCCCTTTCAATAAATGATAGCTCCATATCACGCTGAGCATCTATCATAAATAAGCCCTCGATAGCTATATCTAACTCTTGATAGTAACTATTGGCTGAAAATAACCTAAAAGCACCGTCTCGAGGAGCAAGGAACGTAACATCGCCACTTAAATTAACCCTTAACCCCAAAGAGTGAGCTACGCCTAATCCTACAATAGCACCACTACCTATCGAGCTACCGCCATGAGTAATACAACTCTTTAGCGAGGTTGCCGAAATATATGTCGAATCTATACCCCTAACATTAACTGCTACCTGCTTACCTTTATACTTAATAAGGAGTTCGCTCTCGATATATGGCGAAAGATACTCGACCCCCATTACTGTATTTAACTTATCTATTGGAAACTCGCCTTGCGATACCAATCCCCCATTTCGAGGTTCTACCACCAGCGAAGCACCATAGCCACCCCACAGAGTTGAGATAAGCTGCTCGAAACCATTATGAACCGATAGTAATATTATCATTGCAGCAGTAGGAATAGCAATTGCCGCCACTGTTACCCACGAGATAATATTAATAGCCGAATGCGATTTCTTAGAGGTAAGATAGCGCAATGCCACAAACGATATGACCCTCGCCTTTACCACCTTCTAACCTTTAGCTAAAAGGTTATCTATATTCTCTGCATACTCCATCGAATCGTCAACAAAGAAGTTAATCTCAGGAACAATTCTCAGTTGTTTACCACCCCTGCGCCCTAGCCACAAACGAAAAGAGGCACGTCTATCATTTATCCCTGCCACCACATCGTTGCTACGATTGAATGGAAACACACTAAGATAAACCTTAGCATAACCTAAATCGGGTGTTACCCTCACTTTTGTTACCGACACCATAGTGCCAACCAAAAATTCACGACCCTCTTTCATTAGAATATCGCTTATATCTTGCTGAATCATTTTTGCTATCTTCAGCTGCCTTGTACTCTCCGCCTGTTGCGCCATTTATTCAATATTTATTTATTATCAATCCTCAACCTACAAAATTAGTCAAAATTTTATATGTTTACAAATTTTAACTAAAAAAACTATCGCTATTATTATATTATATTACGATTAGCTGTTCGTCCATTTGTATTTTCAAAATATTATACATATTTTTGCAATTCAGTATAACA
>CAYJHM010000162.1:0-4662 GCA_964369935.1 uncultured Rikenellaceae bacterium | reverse complement strand
AACATTATTTAGACGAGCTGTGTAGCTATCCACTATCTCTTTGTATAGCATCTCTATCACATCATAGGTGTCGCCCTCGGAGTAGTTCCACTTAACAAAATTATCGACTGTGTATTTAAGGTTACTAATAGCAGCACGTGTAGCCTCAATCGGGTTATCGCTAAGCACATCGGTGGTGATATAAGGGTTACCTGTTATAGCTGCTGTTTCGCCTCGGTGGTAACGATAAACCTTATTATTTGTGTGTTTAAGTATAAAGTTACTTAGCCACTCTTTATCATCAATATTATCTGCTAAATACCGATAACCATACTCAATAGCATAGTAGTCGTATTCGCCCAATATAGGCGGCGACATACTAACACCTTTAGCTGCACTTGCAATAGGAGCAACATAGTTGTAACGAGCATAATCCATTATACTTGCGGTTGTTCCTCTCTCTTTGGTTGCACTCTTTAGCTCATCAATCGAACGAGCTGCCGAAGCAATCATATTATGTGTTAATCCTAACACGTGCCCCATCTCGTGAGCAGCCACATAACGCACCATCTCTGCTATAACCTCATCAGGCATATTTGTGTAGTTACGTGCTCTTTCGTCGGCTGCCGCTGTGGATATAAAACGCCACTGCTTAAGTAGAGCTATAACATTACTATACATATATATATCCGCCGAGAGCACCTCTCCACTTCTTGGATCTACTCGAACAACACCCTGCGCATTAGATTTATCTGTTGGGATATATCTAAAAATATTTATCCTACTACCTTTTAACTCTTCATTAGGGGCAAGTTCTCGCACCTCGATAACATTCTTAAAACCTATCTTCTCGAAAGCTTGATTCCAATCTGTGATACCTAGTGTGGCGTATTTTTTTATAAAATCGGGTGTAGCATCATCAAAAGCAAACACTATTTTACGTTTAGGCTCAACTATCTCTCCTTGTAGGTATCTATCTATATCTTCCTCTTTGGGTTCTACTCTCCAACGGTGAATAAATGAATTTTTCGAAGTTTTCATATCATCGAAAACAGTTACATCGCTTGCGAAATACCCTACTCTTTTATCCTCCACACGACGCTCCACAACCTCTGGAGCAACATAGATAAAAGACACTAGTCGTGCACTGAAAGGCATAGATATACCCTCATAGTATAAATCTGTTACAACAGAAATACCATCCTCAATATTATACACCTCGCTAACACCCGAGTTGCGTTGAAGCGAACCCGCATTTATCTTAGGAAGAGGGTTGTTATATCTTTTTAGCGGAGTAAATAGCTCTTTAATATTGATATGAATAATATTATCCTTTTTCGCAACAATCTTAAATGATGTTTGAACTGGACTAACATTATTACGCTCAAAAGTTGCACCTATCTTTTGTGCCCCATTGCTCTCTTCTCGTTTGTATGTATTACGTAGCATTGCCACACCACCATCACGCTCAACTAAAGTGAATATATAGGGATCTAAATATGATTGACCCGCCGATATATCTTTCTGCTCGGATAGATGAACAACTTTCGAACTGAATATTAGTTGACTACCAAGCATTGATTTAGGGATAGCTAATATAACATCGCCATTAACCTTTAGCTGTACGGTAAGTTTTGGGTTAGTGTGCGATGGCTCGGATTGAGCCATCGCAGCATTAACACACATTAAACACACAATACACAAATATTTTATAATTATCTTCATAATAGAGCTACAAATAGATTCCTAAAGAAACTCCCGCTGTTGCCATCTTACCCAACGATTTAGTATAGTTGTGGTTGTAGAATAGCTTTAAAAATGCACTTTGTGCCTTATTTCCCTTACCTATAATTTTGCTGTAAGTTAAATCTGCATATCCGCTTATAACATCTGTTGCAAAGTAGTTATAATCAACAAGAAGTACATTTTCGTAAATAATATTCTTATCAGCTACATTCAGTTGATTCTCTAAATTTGTACGATAGGCAATTTTCGCATTAAAATTCAATTTATTTGAATCTTTCGAAAATATACGCACTCCACCATTAACACCAGCAGTTAAAAGCGATACTTTCTGGTTTGATGCAGGTAAAATATATTTATTCTCGAACATATCACTCTCTACCGACGCTCCTAAGTAGAAGTCATAATCACTTTTTGATATATTACCACTATATAACTTATAATCTATATTAATGGTACTCTTAAAATTGCGATATGTTATATATTCGTATAGAGTTACCCATTGCGATGATACATTACCATTCGGGTCGGTAACATTCTGATTCTCTTGCACAAACTCTAACGATGAACCAGCATTATACTCTGCATTTGCATTAACAACGTGCTGCACTTTATTGTTTGTAATCACTCCATTAAACCCAAAAGTAATAATATCAGCATAGTAATCACCATAACTACGACGATCGTTTGTGCTATTTATTAAATCATCTTGCGTTGATTTATATCCAACATTAAAGAGAAGTTTTAAGTTGTTGGCACTATATCCATACGCTAAACGGTATCCAATAGAGTTTGAATATTGCTGTTGAGCAACAAGAGACAGCTGATTTGTTAAAGAATAGTTCTCAAGACCACTAAAGAGGTAATATTCAAATAAATCAGCATCTTGAACAGTTGTTATACCCGACATTCTATCTTTTTTGTACTCATAACAGAACTCTGCTGCAATATGCGATTTACTACCTAAACGATAAGTTACAGATGGCGAAAGTTTTGTTTCAAGAGCAAGGGTACGCGGGCGAGGATCGATTAGTCGAGACATATCAAAGGTTGAGTAATCAACACCGACACCATAGGTAAATCCACCTAACTCGACTGTTGATAAACGCCCTGTTAAAGAGAACATCTGATTATCGTACTCCCCTTTAATGGCACTACCATAAGTGTAAGGCAGTCCTGAGTATATGTTTCGCATATCGCTCCAAGCACGATCCGACTCACGGTTGGCCTTAAAAGTAAAACTACCATAGCCATATAAATATTTACTTAGTTTAGAGTAGCTGCTACTTGTGATAATGGCACCATAATCGCTCGACGCCTCTTGAGCACGATGATAATCTCCATCTTGGTAATAGCCAGTAGCCTCAACAATACCTAAACCTCGTAGTTTCTCAACACCTACTCCTGCCGCTATACCACTTCTGCTCCAGATACCGTTATTTAAGGTTACCTCTTGATATTCTTTACTCTTTTTTATTACCCCTTCTCCGTTATTTTGTGCATATAGAGTACCAACTCCTAAAAGCATTGTTAGCACCAATGCACCTTTATATATTATTCTCATAATTCAAATTAGTTTTGTGGTTGTAACTCTTGTTTGTTATAATTCCTACTCTCTGGATTACTAGTTGTAACAAAATCATCTATCGAGTTATTAGTATCTTTAAGGATTGCTCTATCGCCCTCCCAACGCTCTACTTTACGTTCAACAGCTTGATTATTTCGCCCCGATGAAGTTGTTAAAGTTACATATGTTGCATCTATCTCCTCTGGTAAACGCTTCTTCGACAGATCAATCTGTGTAGCATCATACTTTAAACACTCAACCCCATCAAGAATCATATCTGGACGAATTTTTAAGTAGTAGGCGTGATTAGGTTTTGCATCGGGTTTCTGTATCAATCCAAGCTCCGTAATATCCTCTCCATCATAGTTAAATAGCACAATTTGATTACCACCGCTAAACATTAAAAACAGATAATCAAGTGATGGCACTGCACGATATGCATTTGGTAGTAGTGGTACTTCGCTATTAGGAATCTGATTCCTTGAAGACTTAGTTTCGTAGTCAGCTCCTAGCAAATCAACACTATTAGATGCAAACTCCTTATGATTTATCGCCTGACGGCATAATACTATTGATTTGCCAGATTCGACGATAGTGTCATTTAGTCGATAAACATCTTTTAGTGCTATAAACTCGTATCTGCTTTCATAGAACCAAGCACTACTTTCGGTCTCTACAAGCCCAATATATAAATCCTTTACCTCAACAGCTTTATCTGCGTTATTATATAGCTCGATATAGTTATCAACCATATAAGTTTTATTATTATCATCCTTACACTGTGAGTAGTATATTTTACTGATAAGTATATCACGCTCGATTCCCATATTTAGCTGAATCTCGTCAGAAATAGGCTCGTAGGCTTTAATATCTGGCAAAACACCATTAATTAGTATCTTACGATTATCAATAGGTGGATTCTTCATATTGTCGTACTCATCTTTCGATAGAGTTTCGGTTATCGATATGTTGTAGATACCTGGTATAACATCATTGAAAACAACTAAACCATTCTCGTCGGTCGTAGCTTCGTATGTGTATTCGCCAATCATCTTAATTGTGCGATTACTATAATTAGTATTTTCGAAATGCTCATCAGGGAGCGAAATTTTTATCTTTATATCCGATATAGCCTCGACATTAACACCCTCACGTGTACACGAGAAGAGTGTTATAGCTACTGAAAGCACTAGTGCAAATTGTCTTATATTTAAATATCTCATAATTCAATATATTTTATTTTATTAGTGTTAATCTAAGTTCTAATCCAAAAGCAAACGTATTTGTATTTCTTTGACTCACAGATGAAGAGATACTTGACGACTGCCAAGGCTCGTAGTAATTAACGTTATTAGCATAGAAAGAGACCCCAA
>CAYJHM010000161.1:0-4761 GCA_964369935.1 uncultured Rikenellaceae bacterium | reverse complement strand
ACTAACTGAATAGGTAGCTTAGTTGATAGTAAATTATGAGAAATATCTATCTCTTTAAGTCTCCTAAGAGCAGAAACATCACTAGGAAATTTGTTGGTAAAACCGTTTGTGCTAACATTCAAATACTCTAAATTCGCAAGTTTTGCTACCCCATCAGGCAGTGTTCCTTGAAATAGATTATTACTGATATTGATATATATCAATGCTTCCATATCAGCTATCGAGTTTGATAGCTCTCCACGAAGACGATTGTTTGATAAGTTAAGATAATTCAAATTTTTTAGCTTATAAAAGTTTTCTGGCAACATGCCACCGAATTGATTTTCAGACAAATTAAGCTCCACAAGTGCGGATAATTTACCTAGTTCGCTTGTGAGGTTGCCCGACAATTTATTACTCTCTACTGATAACACTTTTAAATTATTAAGCGATCCTATCTTTATAGGAAGAGAGCCTTCAAATTCGTTACCACTTAGGTCTAGCAAATACAATTCGCCCATTGATGATACCCACTGAGGAATAGAACCACTAAGTTTGTTGTAGCTTAAATCTAGTAAATTAAGCGAGCGCATAGCAAATATTCCCCTATTTACAGTACCATTTATCTTATTGTCTGACAAATCAAGCGACTCAACACTCCTCAAAACAGATATTTCAAACGGTATCTTGCCCGTAAGATTATTACCTTCGAGGTTTATAGCTATCACGTTACCGTTATCATTAGTTGTTACACCGTGCCACTGACCTATAGGCTTATCGCTCAACCAATTACTATTATTAATCCATTTATCCCCTCCAAGCGATTTATAGACAGCTATTAACGCACTTCTCTCATCGCCGAATTTATTATTTGTTGCTCCATACACCGATAGTAGCCCAAAAATAGATACTACTATGCACACTAAATTTTGTATCACTCTCACCATATCATTTTTTTTTATAATGTAAAGTTAGATATTATTTTTTAATATGCAAATTTTTATAATAATAAATAGAAAAATTATACCAAATTTAATGAAATTTTATCGAACAATAATACATTAAAATAAAAAATAGCCAACTACATTAATGCAGTTGGCTATTTTTTATTTATACTTTGGAGGGACTATATTAGAATATACGCTCCATTAAATATTTCATATCTGGCTCCTGACCACGGAAAGCAACATACATATCCATCTCTGATTGCTCGCCCCATGGCTCAAGAATCTTTTCGCGGAATAGTTTACTTAACTTAGGATCGAATATGTCACCTGTCTCCACAAAGGCGTGGAAAGCATCAGCAACTAAAACATCAGCCCACTTATAACCATAGTAACCAGCAGCGTAACCACCAGCAAAGATATGAGAGAAGTAAGTTGAACGATAGCGTGGAATAATCTCCTCAATAAGACCTAGACGCTTCATAGCATCGGCTTCGAACGTAGCAGGATCAATGTCACCTTTCTTAGTCATTGTGTGATACTCCATATCAAGATAAGCAGCAGCTAAGAACTCTGTCATCTCGAACCCTTTATTAAATTTACCACTATTTTGCATCTTCTCGATAATAGCATCAGGAATAGCCTCTCCTGTTTTGTAGTGCTTAGCATACATTTTAAGAAATTGAGGGTGCATAGCCCACGCCTCTAAGATTTGCGAAGGTAGCTCAACAAAATCACGAGAAGTACCATGTAGACCGTTCAGTTTAGTATCAGCTACTAATCCCTGAATAGCGTGACCCATTTCGTGGAAATATGTTGTAGCCTCGTCTATCGAGAATAGAGCTGGCTCGTCACCAACAGGAGCGGTGAAGTTACAAACTATCGGAACAATTGGAGAAACACGCTTACCATCTTGGTAAGTCATACCACGGAATGACGAACACCATGCTCCACCACGCTTAACCGAACGTGGGTGAAGATCGATAGTTAAAACACCTAACATCGAGCCGTCGCTATCTGTAACCTTGTAGGCTGTCATATCTTCGTGATACTTTGGAGCATCAGGCATTAACTCGAAATTCATACCCCATAACTTCTTTGATAGTAAGAAAACTCCATCTCTTACATTATCAGCCGAGAAGTATGGACGTACCATTGAATCCTCTAGTGCATACTTAGCAGTACGAACCTTATCAGCATAATACCACCAGTCCCACGCTTCGAAATCACCTTTTACGCCATCCTTAGCAAGTAGTTTCTCCATCTCTTTAAGCTCTTTCTTAGCAACCTCTACAGATGGTTTCCAAAGAGTTTCAATTAAATCATATACAACGTTTGGCTTAGCAGCCATATTTTTATCTAACACATACTCTGCGTGATTATTAAAGCCTAATAGTTGAGCCTTCTCTAAACGAACATTAACTAACTCGTTAATAATCGCTTTATTTGAAGTCTCACCATCGCCATATCCTCTATTCGAGTATGCCTCGAACATCTGACGACGTAACTCGCGATTTTTAGCATAAGTCATAAAAGGGAAGTAGCTAGGATAACTTAAATCGAAAGCCCATTTGCCCTCTTGACCTTTACTTTTAGCCTTCTCTGCAGCTGCTGCAATCTGATTATCTGATAATCCATCTAGATCGCTCTTTTTATCCACAACAAGCAGATAAGCTGAGTTCTCTTTTAGTAGGTTATTACCGTAATTACGTGTCAGTTCGCTCTCACGCTCGCTAAGCTGCTTATATCTCGCTTTGCCAGCCTCATCAAGATTAGCACCGCTACGTGCAAAGTTATCGTACACTTTCTTTAATAAACGCTTCTGATCAACCGATAAATTCGCTTTATCTTGGTTATCATACACACTTTTAACTCTTGCAAATAACTTTTCGTTAAGCGAAATAGCGTTCGAGTGAGCAGACATCATTGGCATCACCTCACCTTGTAACTTAGCACGTGGTTCAGTCAAATCCGAACCTGTTAAGTTCATAAATACCCTTGCTACACGAGTCAAGAACTGACCTGCATTAACATAAGGCACTATCGTATTATCAAAAGAGGCTGCCTCTTTATTGTTTACAATAGCATCAATCTCTTCAAGATTACGTTTCATGCCCTCCTTTATGGCAGGCATAAAATGCTCGTCTTTAATCTCGTTAAAAGGTGGTAGACCATAATTTGCTGTCCACTCGCCTCTAAAAAATGGGTTCTCAGCTGTTGTCTCTGATGTACCCTTACCTTCCTGGCCGCCACAACCTACTGATGAAAACAGTAGTGCCGCCGAAGCTAATACATAAATAAGTTTCATACGTTTATAATTTGTTTAATATAAAAAAAGCAAATACATAAATGCAAAATTAGTTAAAATTATTATATTTTCATAATCAAGAGATGCTTTTTTCTAATTAAACATTCGCATTCGTCTAATATTGTGCAATAAAAATTTTTTTGTTCAGTAAATTATATCTAACTTTGCAGCGTAAATGTAAAAATTTTTAATAAATTATCATAATACAATGAAGAGATTATTTTTATTATGTGCTGCATCTTTTGCGGCCCTTTCGCTTTCTGCTCAAACAGCTGGCGAAGAAGTAGTAAAGGTTGGTGCTTATACCTTTACTAAAGTGGTTGATAATCCAACTACATCGGTTAAAAATCAGGCTAGCTCGGGTACTTGTTGGGCATATAGTGGTATCGCTGCTATCGAGAGTGATATCATTAAGCATAAAGGCGAGCAGTTCAAAAATCTTGACCTATCAGAACTTTATGTAGCTCGTAACTCGTACTACGATCGTTTTGTTAAGTATGTTAGAATGCACGGTAAGATTAACTTCTCTGAGGGTGGTTCGTTTGCTGACGTTATCGAGTCGATTGACAGATACGGTTTAGTTCCTCAAGATGTTTACCAAGGTCTAAATTACGGCTACGATGTTAATGTGTTTGGCGAACTTTGGGCTGTTCTTAAAGGTTACGCTGATGCAGTAATTCTTAATAAAAACAAGAAATTAACTACTGCTTGGAGACAAGGTTTTGAGGCTATTCTAGACACTTACTTCGGCGAAATACCTGAGAGTTTCACTTACAATGGTCAAACATTTACTCCTAAGTCGTTTGCTGAGTACCTAGGTGTTCGCAAAGATGATTATCTATCTATCTGTTCATTTACTCACGTTCCTTACGGCGAAATGCACATTATCGAGGTACCAGATAACTGGGTATATGGCGAGTCGTTAAACATTCCACTTGATGAGTTTGTTGCTATTCACGATACTGCTTTACTTTCAGGTTACACTAGTGCATGGGCTTCAGATGTAAGCGAAAAAGGTTTCTCTCACAAAAATGGTCTTTGCGTTTTCATAGCTGACAAGGCGGCAGATATTCCTGGCGACGAGCAAGCTAAATGGGAGCAAGTAAACAAGAACAAAGCAGCTGGTAAGCCAGTTGTTGAAATCGAGAGAGAGGTTAATGCAGAGAATCGTCAATCTTGGTACGATAACTACGAGACAACAGATGATCATGGCATGCAGATAACTGGTATCTACACAGATCAAGATGGCAAGCGTTTTTATCGCGTTAAGAACTCTTGGAGAGATGATTCAAACAAGTATGGTGGATTCTTCTATGCATCTCAAGTGTTCTTCAAGGCTAAGACTCTTAGCTATATGATTCACAAGAAATCTCTACCTAAGAAGTTTTTAAAGAAGTACGGAGTTGAATAGTCCGTTTTTTAGATATATAATTAACCCCACGTTAACTACGGTTAGCGTGGGGTTAATTATATGTGCATAAAATGTTTTCTTGGCTAATTCGCAAGACTCTAGTTTAAGAAGGCTTTTCC
>CAYJHM010000160.1:0-4810 GCA_964369935.1 uncultured Rikenellaceae bacterium | reverse complement strand
AAATTTGTCGGTTGATTCTTAATATAAATGAGATAATGAGACTATTTTTTAGATTATTCAAATACGCATCACCCGTAGGACGATATATAATACCATATTTTATATGTGTGTTAATTTATGCAGTGTTTAACACATTCAATTTCGTATTGATAATACCTGTTCTTGAGGCGCTATTTAGCGATGGAGGGCAAATTTTAGCTGATGGTGTTAAGCCACAGTTTGCTCTATCTACCCAATACCTAAACGAACTGATAGGATATTATATATTCAAATATTTTGGTGATGGGACAATCACTATTAAAGATATTTTAAAGATTTTGAGCGGTATATTGGTACTTTCAATATTTATTAGTAGCCTATTCCGTTATCTAGCACAGAGGTTAATGGCTAATTTTAGTATCCATACCCTAAAAAAGTTACGTGATAGTTTATTTGTCAATGTTATGCTGTTAAATGTGGGCTATTTCACCAATAAACGTAAAGGTGATGTGCTTTCTCGTTTAAATGGCGATATAGGAACTGTTCAGATAATTATCACTAACACTGTTCAGGTTATGTTCCGCGAACCGTTGATGATTATTAGTTATATGGTTGCACTTTTGGCTATAAGTGTAAAATTAACTGTTTTTACTATCTTAGTGTTACCTGTTGCAGCTGTAATTATTGGTTTTGTGGTTAAACGGTTACGTCACTATGCTCACCGTTCGCAAGAGGCGATTGGCGAACTATTAGCAATTTCAGACGAGGCAATTTCGGGTATTAAGGTTGTTAAGTCGTATAATTTAACAGACTATATAACAGGTAAATACATTGATAAAGGTTCTTTTCTTGCCCGTGTTCATCGCAAGATGGCTGCACGCCAGCAGATGGCATCTCCAATGTCGGAGTTCTTGGGTGTTTCGGCTTTAACAGTTATTCTTATTTATGGCGGAGGATTGGTGGCTGAGGGGCTATTCGAGGCGAGTGCTTTTATAGCTTATCTAGGAATTTTTTCGCAGATAACACGCCCTGCACGTGCTATTGCCGATACATTAAGTAATATTCATCAAGGATTAGCAGCTGGCGAGAGGGTAATGGAGCTTATGGACACTAAACCGTCTATTACCGATGATAGTTCGTTACTACATTTCAATGGATTTAAAGATAAAATAGAGTTTAAAAATGTACGATTTGCATACGAAGAGACCGAGGTTATAAAGGGTATATCGTTTACTATAAACAAGGGCGAAACAGTTGCTCTAGTAGGCTCGTCGGGAGGTGGTAAGAGTACTATTACTGACCTACTTAGTAGATTCTATGATGTTGCATCAGGGGAGATTCTTATTGATGGTGTAAATATAAAGGATTACTATTTAACTTCATTGCGCAAATCGATAGGTTCAGTTTCGCAAGATGTAGTGCTATTTAACGATACAATAAAAGAGAATATAGCATTAGGTAAATTAGGGGCAACATACGAGGAGGTAGAGACTGCTGCTAAGATAGCTAATGCTCATGATTTTATTGTTAATACCTCAAACGGATATGATACAAATATAGGCGATAGAGGGGCTAAATTATCGGGCGGGCAACGTCAGCGTTTGAGTATAGCTCGTGCGGTGCTTAAAAATCCTGATATATTGATTCTCGACGAGGCAACATCGGCACTTGACACCAAGGCAGAGAAGATTGTTCAAGAGGCTATTAGTACTCTTCTTACAGGGCGTACATCTTTGGTTGTTGCGCATAGATTAAGCACTATTCAGAATGCCGATAAGATATTGGTTATTGATGATGGTAAGATAATAGAAGAGGGCAAACACGATGAGCTAATTTCGTTTGATGGGGCGTATAAGAAATTAATTGATATTCAAAAATTTAAAGATTAACTATGGACTACCAAAAGGGATTACTTAGGTTGATGAAACAGTGTTCAACAAAAGAGATTTCTGTCTTCGATGCCGAGGCTAAATTGCGCCGCTGGGAACTAACTGAAGATGATGTTAAGAGGGTAATTTCTAAGTTGATAGAGGATAAATTTTTAGATGATAAACGATATGCTACAGCCTATATTCGAGATAAGATGCGATTTGGTGGCTGGGGTAGATATAAGATTGCTACTGCACTGAGGGCTAAAGGTCTATCTTCGCAGATGGTGTCGGAGTTATTGACCGAGCTAGTTGATAGCGAGCAGATGGCAGAAAAGACTTTCGCCGAGCTTGAACGTAAGGCTCGTACTGTTAGGTATAAAGATAGTTACGACTTAAAAGGAAAGTTAATGAGATTTGCTTTGTCTCGTGGATTTGATAGCGAGGAGGCCTTGAGGTGTGTTGAGCAGATATGTGCTAAGAAAATGGAGGAATAATTAAAATTATATATATTGGAGTATATTAATAAAATAACCGAAGAGGAGATTAAATTACTACCTAAGGTGGCATTCGAGGGAGAGGTGACTCTTATAGATAACTACGAGCAACAAAGAGAGGCGGCTAGTTATCTGATGGGTTATCGTGTAATTGGCTTTGATACCGAATCTCGTGCATCGTTTAAACGAGGGGTGAAAAATAGCATTGCACTTATTCAACTTTCGGCTGGTGATAGGGCATTTCTTATTAGGGTTAATCGTGTAAAGCTAGCTAGTGGGATTATTGAGTTACTAGAATCTGCCGAGCATATCAAGGTAGGGGTGGCACTTAACGAAGATATACGTGAGTTACAGCGAGTATCGGATTTTACACCTAGGGGATTTGTTGATTTGCAATATATAATGAAGTGCTTTAATATCGAGGAGCTAGGTTTAAAGAAAATTACAGCTATCATATTAGGAGGGCAAATTTCTAAAGCACAGCGATTGAGTAATTGGGAAGCTACTACGCTTACTGCTAGTCAGCAAAATTATGCTGCTACCGATGCGTGGGTGTGTGAAGAGATTTTTAATAAGCTAGAGATAAATAACGAGATACTTCAAAAGGGTTACGTTACAATAGGAAACCGCATAGAAGAGGAGTTACAACGTCGTGAAAGGGCTAGAATTAAACAAAAAAAGCGTGAGGAACGCAGAAAAAGATATATTGAACTTAAAGAGAGGGGAGAGATAGATGAGTCAAAGAGTTAAAATATACCTCAAAAGGGGTAAAGAGGAGTCGCTAAAGAGATTCCATCCTTGGATATTTTCGGGTGCTATATCGCACTCTGAAGGCGAGCCTATGGAGGGTGATATCGTTGATGTCTACTCTTCAGATAAGAGGTTCGTGGCACGTGGTCATTGTCAGCTCGGCTCGATAGCAGTGCGTGTTCTGACATTCAACGAGATTGAGGAGATAACACCTCAGTGGTGGCAACAAAGGGTACAGAATGCGTACGAACTGCGTAGTAGGTTATCTATCTTCGATAATGATACAACATGTTATCGTTTAATTCATGGCGAGGGGGATTTATTGCCTGGTTTAGTGGTTGATATATATGGTTCGACAGCGGTATTTCAGGCTCATAGTGTTGGAATGTACCTCTCTCGAAATGATATAGCTAATGCTATCATCTCGGTTATGGCGGGGGCGGTAACATCTGTCTATGATAAAAGTAGTGGAACACTACCACGTAATGTAGATATTGAGGTAAATGATGGCTATTTAATAAAGGATGCAGAAGATACCGATTACATAGTAAAAGAGGGAGGTTTAAATTTTAAAGTCGATTGGGTGAAGGGGCAAAAAACAGGTTTCTTTATCGATCAACGTGATAATCGTCAATTGGTGCGTCACTACTCGAAGGGAAAGAGGGTGTTAAATACATTCTGTTATACTGGTGGGTTCTCTATCTATGCCTTAAGTGGTGGGGCTACCAAAGTTACATCGGTAGATAGCTCGGGGCGTGCAGTTGAGATGACAGATAGTAATGTTGCTCTTAATTTTGCCGATAGTGCCAATCATAATGGAGTAGTAGTTGATGCGCTTGATTATTTGAAGAATATTGATGGTGAATATGATTTAATAATTCTTGATCCTCCAGCTTTTGCCAAGCATCGAGATGCGATTCCTAATGCCCTTAAAGCTTATCGACGAATTAATGCACAGGCAATGTCGCAGATTGCGAAAGGAGGTATTCTATTTACCTTTAGCTGTTCGCAAGCTATTACAAAAGAGCAGTTCCGTAGCTCTATCTTCACTGCTGCAACCATAGCAGGTCGTAATGTTAAAATACTTCATCAATTAACCCAACCAGCCGATCATCCAGAAAATATCTATCATCCAGAAGGGGAGTATTTAAAGGGGTTGGTTGTATATGTAGAATAAAATATTAGTTATGATTCAACGAGAAATAGATATAGAAGTAAGATATAGTGAGGTGGATAGTATGGGTATAGTATTTCACTCTCGATATGTGGAGTATTACGACTTTGCACGAAATAAGCTGATAGCCGATATAGGTGTACACCTAAATCAACTAGAGAAAGAGGAGAATATAATGGTTCCAGTATTAGAGGTTAAGTCGAAGTATTTATCCCCTGCATATTTTGCAGATAAATTAACTCTTCGTACTACAATAAAAGAGTTACCAAAGGTTAAAGCAGTATTCTATACCGAGGTGTTTAGGGATGGAGTACTAATAAACGAAGGGCGAATAACCCTTGCCTTTATCAATGGCACAACACGTAAGCCAGTACGTGCACCCAAAAGACTACTTGATGCAATGGAAAAGTTTTTTTTGTCGGACAACAATATTTAGGCTAGGTGGGTGTAACCTGAGTTTTGCGAATTAGCCTAGTCTAGGGGGGTAACCTGAGTTTTGCGAATTAGCCTCTATTGGTCACTAATTTTAGAGTATTGCCCAA
>CAYJHM010000159.1:0-4875 GCA_964369935.1 uncultured Rikenellaceae bacterium | reverse complement strand
TTATGATCAGGTAAAAATTCGATAGAGCTTGTGTTATTAACAAAGCGTTTACCTTCAACATCATCGTAAGAGAATGTGTAGTCTGACCCCGATTTAGAGCATCCTGCCCCAATAGTCGAGAGTAATAAAATCAAAAAAGTAATTTTTCTCATAATCAACAAAATATAATAAGCCCACAAAAGACCTGCTAGAGTGAATAATCATCTAGCAGGTCGTATATTGGCTATAAATTTACCTAATATTAAAGAGCGTTCACGTGTAGTGCCATCTTACTCTTAAGGTTAGATGCCTTATTCTTGTGGATAACATTACGTTTAGCCAACTTATCAAGTAGCGCACTAACTTTAGGTAGCAATACTATTGCAGCCTCTTTGTCATTTGTGTTTCTTAATGCTTTAATTGCACTACGTGTTGTCTTGTGATAGTACTTGTTGTGTACTCTTCTCTTCTCAATTTGACGAATTCTCTTCTTCGCCGATGCGTTATTTGCCATATTTTCTTTTAAACTTAATTAATCATTTTTTTTAAGCACTTAAATAAATTAAATGCATTTAAGTAGTCCATAGGGGAATCGAACCCCTATTACAAGAATGAAAATCTTGCGTCCTAACCGTTAGACGAATGGACCGTGCACGTTTGTGAGTGCAAATATAGACATTATTTTTTTATTAGCAAAATATTATGAGATTTTTTTTAAATAATCTAAAATTATTTTTGCTCACTGTCCATTAATATGCTCTGCTTACTATAATAAGCAACCTTTTCAAGTATGGTGATAATATCATAATCTTCAACATACACCTTACTCTCTTTTGAGAAATTAATAGAGGCAGAGGTAAAATTTAAAATTCCTCGTACTTGTGACTCCTCAACCCTAGAGGCAATAGCTGAAACCTCTGAGGCAGGTAGTGTTAAAATCAATACTGATATATTATGCTGAGCAACACGCTGCCATAGCTCCTCGATATTATAACAAGGAACACCACATATCTCTTTATTAACTTTAGATTGATCATTATCAAACGAGGCAACAATTTTCAAATTCTTGCGCTTATTATGAAAGTATGATGTTACTGCCATTGCTATATTACCCATTCCCACCATAGCAACATTCATCACTTTACTAGAATCTAAAACCCCCTCTATATGTTCTATTAGCGCCCAAACGTTATAACCCTTTTTTGTTGCCGTTGAGAACCCAATAAGCATCAAGTCTCTACGGACCTGCACTGGTGTTACACCTAGCATTGAAGCTATCTCGTGAGAATAAATATGAGTATTCTCGTCATAGCCACGCTTAAGTAATGTTCGTCTATACTCGCTCAACCTCTCGACTGTTCGTTCTGGTAAATTTTGTTGTGTAGCCATTTCTATATTCTCTATTTGTTAAAAAATCTTAACAAGGTTACACACTAAATTATAATACATGTAACCAATACGGTGCAAAAATAGTAAAATTTTAGTTAATTGCAAAATCAAATTAAAAAACATCAAGGAAACTATCTTACGGAACAACAATTGCATAGTCATATAATATGAAACAGTTTAATATATTTATAGTTACCATGGTGCTTATGTCGTTTGTGTCGTTCTTCGATAAAGAGCTGCTATACGACCGTTACACATTACCTGATAGCTACAAATATCAGAATATCAATCGTATGTTTCAATGGGATAAGATAAAAAATAGGTTACAGCTTTTAGATTCGCTTGCTGCTAATGAGAACAAATTTGGTGTAGTTGCAAATTATAAAAATTGGAGAGGTGTAGCCCCCTTAGTAGTTTCTTACTCTTCGAAAAAAGGATACCTATGCGACTCGTTAGGAACACCACGAAGCCAATCAGCTCCACTGTACGATTTTGATTCGCCACTGAGCCCCTCACTGTATTGCCGCGATGGTTCGATAGTAGAACTATTAGATAGTGCAACAAGCATATATACAATATCACTACCCGAAAAGAGAGGTAAATGGTTTGTTCCTCGCAGATATGTTCACCCTCTAAATATTAAGCAGTTTAATAAAGCAATTGTGGTAGATTGTTTAAATCAGAATATTGCAACACTAGAGCGAGACTCGATGGGTTGGCTCATTCGCAGTATGAATCCAGTTACTACGGGGGTCGAACATCCTCCCTATCGTCGTGCTACACCTTTGGGGATTTATGTTACTCTACAACAGCGTGAAAAGATGTATTTCCACAAAGACGGTAGCCATAGAATTGGAGGGTTTGCTCCATATGCTACACGATTCTCCGCTGGGGGGTATATTCACGGTGTACCAGTAAACTCTCCAGATACAGCTATTATCGAGTATTCGAATACGTTAGGAACCACCCCTAGCTCGCACATGTGCGTTAGGAGCGCAACTTCGCATGCCAAATTTATATATAATTGGGCTGAAGTGGGAAAGTGTGCTATATTAATAATCGAATAGTGTTACAATAATCGTAATTTTGTTGCGTTTTGTTTCAAACAGAAAACGTAACTAAATGAGAAGAATAATTTGCTTGATTATATTTAAGCTCGCAATTGTAAGTACTATTATGGCCTCGGATATCACCACACTATATGATAAAAGTGAGATAAAAGAGCATATATCAATTAAACAATTTACTAAAGCGGCTGAAGGATTTTATCTAATAAAAGAACGCAATAGCAATATATTAACATTTATTGATTTTAGTGTTGCATCTACACAAAAGCGTCTATATATAATTGATATGAGTAGTGGCAAATTACTCTTCAATACTTATGTATCGCACGGCAAGAACAGTGGAGATTTATATGCTAAATATTTTTCTAATCGAGAAGGCTCGCTAATGAGCTCTCGGGGATTCTACCTTACGGCCGACACCTATTATGGGGGTAACGGATACTCGTTACGTTTAAAGGGTCTTGAAAAGGGTGTGAACGATAATGCCTATAAGCGTTATATTGTTGTTCATGGTGCAAGCTATGCCAACCCCTCGACTATTGCACAGAGAGGTAAACTAGGGCGAAGTTTTGGCTGCCCTGCTGTCCCTCAAAACGAGAGTCGCACTATTATCGATTTAATAAAAGGTGGTAGTGTATTGTACATACACACCGAGGCGAATTAACCTATATAGTCGTCCCTTAAAAGGTTCAATAATTTACATATCAATATTTTAGTTATATATGTAGCTTTAAATATCTACCAACTTTTTAATGATTTTATCTATTAGTCGGTTGATTTTTCGGTTTTTTACTGGCATTTTTTCACTCTATCAATTCACCTTGTAGCCTACTACAAGGCAAATTGATAGAGAAAAAAACTACTCAGTAAAATTCCCAAAAACTCTAACCGCCTTTTTATGGGGCGACTATATAATTGTGATTTTATGCTAAAAAAATTGCATATTCAAGATTAATTAACTAAATTTGTTTGCGATTAGTTAGTGTTATTAACATACTATTAACAGTAAATGTTAATATCGTGTAAATAACTTGTTCGTATAATGTAAGGACATTGTTGATAACTTGTTAATAACCTAACTATACATGTGTTAAAATTATAGATGAAGAGACAAACTCTAATAATATTGTTACTATTCATTACCCCTCTATTATGGTGGGGTAAGAGTGCTATTGCTTATAGTGATGGCACATATAAACGTGATACAACAACCGATTTGCGACGTAAAATCGAACGTCATTTATTTAAGTTAGATTCGATTGGCGACATAATTCACACCGACACTGTTACCTTGGAGGTAATAAAAGGAGATCCTAATCGTAAACCATATCACATTGGTAATTTAATAGCGAATATACTGTTTAGTACTCCAAAGCCTGATTCAACACTATCAAAAGTCAAAAAATTTGCCCCTTTTGTTGGCGAGCGTATTGACTCGATTGTTATAATAAATCGTAACTCATTTAAAGATATTGCAGGAACAAAATCCCTTTTCGATCATATTTCTAATGGGCTAACAACAAGAACTAAAGAATCAACTATCCGTAAATACCTACTATTTAAGGAGGGGGATGTAGTAAACTCGGAAGATGTGATAAAGAGCGAGGCAATGCTGCGCGACACACGAGCAATTTCATCGGCAGAGATAAATCTTGAAAGATTACCTTGCGGAGGTGTAGTGGCATTTGTAACTACCGAGGATAGTTGGAACATATCTATGAGCCTGATTTATCGTTACACTAACAATGGAACACTAGAATTAACCGATTATAACTTCCTTGGCAGTGGAAACCGTTTATCTATTAATCAGTACTATAACGCTAAGCGTGAAGAGTGGTTCAAGGGTCTTGAGGCAGAGTATTATATCCCTAATCTATGGGGTAAGTTTATTGAAGTATCGTTAGGTGGTGGATATGGTGGAGATGATTTTCATTCGTTATTCCTAAAGGCCGACAAATATTTTGTTCACCCTAACGATTGGGCTGGAGGTATCAACCTTAATCGCAGGAACGAACAGGGGCATATTGCCTACGAGAATATGTATGTGGGTATAGATAAATTTATTGCTGATGTGTGGTTCGGTCAATCTATCAATATCTCTCCACGTTGGGGCGATAATTTCTACTACGCAGTAAAATATCAGAGTAAAAAACACTATAAGCGTCCATATCATTCGCCAACCTATAATCCATATTTTCATAACAGTCAAGATCTGTTAATATCGTTAGGTATGTATAAGGAGAAGTTCTACCGAGGCAATATGATTTATAGCTACGGCGCAACCGAGAGTATTCCATATGGCTACAACACCGAACTGATATTAGGATACCGAAAGGGCGAATTTGATAGCTCACCATATATCGGCACTCGTTTAAGCATAGGTAATATAATTAATATTGGATATATATCGGGGTCAATCAAAGGGGGTATCTACCTTGAT
>CAYJHM010000158.1:0-4878 GCA_964369935.1 uncultured Rikenellaceae bacterium | reverse complement strand
ATTGCGAAAAGTACCTAAGTAGCTTAGAATAGAGTAAATAGTAAAAATTTTACCCCCATTTTTGAGGATATCCTCAAAAATGGGGGTAAAATTTTGTTTTGAACACTGCCCAAAAGCATTCTTGAACTAGAGTTTTGCGAATTAGCCTTTTTAGAAACTATTTTTTGATGCTATTGCTTAACTGTTCGTATAGAAGTACCGAATTATCAATCTCAAGCTCTTTAGCCTGTTTTCCGTAACGTTCAACATCTGAAATATTTTTCTTGCCACGGCTTAGGCATAAAGGGCCATTTATGCAACCCATCTCGCACGCCATACCTTCGAAAAAGTTGTACTCTGAAACTTTACTCTTTAGTTTGGATAACTCAACCTTACATTCAGTTAATCCATTCATTGATACGGGTTTTATTGCTATATTATTTTTTTCGGCAAGATAGGTTATTCCTTGAAGGATACCCCCTGATTTTGCAAATATACGCCCATAAAACGAGCCATTATCAAGTGGTGTAGGTTCTAGTGTCGCAGCGTCTATATCTAGTGCGTCGATAAATGCTTGTAGCTCTTCGAACGAGATAACACTATCAATAGCTCCACCACATTTCTCTAGCTTAAACTCGCTCTTCTTGGCAACACATGGGCCAATAAATACCACTTTAGCAGTAGGGTCGGTACTCTTGATTAATCGTGCTGTCTCTACCATCGGAGATACCGAGTGAGAGATATATTGTGTAAGTGTTGGGAAACTTGTTTCGATATATTTTACAAACGATGGGCAACACGAAGTTGTTAATATATCCACTTCAGCTAGCTCTTTGGCCTCTTTATGTAGTGTGATATCCGCACCTAGTGCAGCTTCAACAACTTGATGAAATCCCATCTTTATAATCGCTGTCACTATCTGTTCAATCTTCACGTACTTAAACTGGCTCACAATTGCAGGGGCAATAACAGCATATAACTTGTAATTTGTACCATTATCCGACCCCTTAATCATATCAACCACATCAAGCACATACGATTTATCCATAATAGCACCAAAGGGGCACATCTTAACACAAGCGCCACACTCGATACACTTGTCGTTATTAATATTAACCTTCTTGTCTGCGCCCACAGTGATTGCCTTTGGTTTGCAGCTAACAACACAAGGCCTCTGGTGCATCACAATAGCGTTATATGGGCATACCTTAGTACATCTTCCGCATTCTACACATTTTTGGCTATTAATAACAGCTTTTCTATCAATAATAGTTATTGCATCTTTAGGGCACGATTCGTGGCAATGATGAGCTATGCAACCACGACATGATGGGGTTACATATAGTCCGCCAGCAGGGCATTCATCGCATGCAATATCTATAACCTCGACAATGTTAGGATTATCTTTGTTTCCTCCCATCGCTATTTTTATTCGCTCTTGTGTTATTGCGCGCTCTTTATATATACAGCATCTAATCTCTGCCTTCGGACCAGGTGATATTATCTTTGGGAGTGTGACATAAACATCACGTAAATGCCCTTGATGAGCATATTTAATTACCTCTTTTAGAACTCTATATTTCAGAAGTTGGACTGATGTATCAAAAATTCTCATACTATTAATCGTATTTTACGGTTACTACTTTTCCTATTTTCTGTAAGTTTTCAGATATAGTATCTATCAATTTTAGTTTCATTGTTGTGTCGATAGGCATACCAATATGTGCCTCATTAACCCCTTGACCAACAAAAAAGTTTATGTGTGTGGCCTTTTCAAGCAGCATATCGGCTAATAGCGATGCCCCATCTTTTTTATTAAATACTTTAGGTGTAATATCGCTAGGTGTGATATATTTGGCAAGTATCTCCATTAATTTGCGAAGGGTAATTACACCCTCGGTAACAAGGTCTATCCCATCAATATAGGCTATTGGGGGTACGGTGTAATCAGGAAAATCGATTGAGGTCTTGATTTTCTTGTCTAGATGACGTGAAACAATCTGCGAACTAGTCCCTCCGCACACCACTTTGCGACTATTACCACACATAAATTCTGCAACAATTTCCCTATCTTTACTTTTATCTATCGGTGGACCTACCATAATATTCACCTCTATTTTTTTTCGCACCTTGATAGCTGCTACTGTTGTATCGTCGCCGGGGGCATTCATATATAAATCGTTACTTGCCGAGGCTAGTAGTGTGGCCGATGCCCACGCCGACATATCACTCTTTATCTTATCTTTAAGATAATCGATAATATTGTCGCGTTGCCAACCAAAATTTAGCACCTTTCCTATTCCAGCGTGCGGCACACCATCCGACATAGTAAGCAATACATCACCATCAACAAGGTTTAACGCAGTTTCGTAAACTACTCGATCACATATTGTTACTTCTCTATATGGTAGATCTTTATATTCGCCATTATTGATACATATAGCTTGTGGGTTACCAAACTCGAAGAGGTGCCCTGTTGTGCCATCATTCGATATATGTATAACTGAAAATGTAGAGTATGATATCCCCCTCTCGCGACAAGTAGGGAGAGTTTGAATTACCGTTTCAAGGCACTCTTCGATCGGAATATCATTTGATACCATTGTGCAAAGAATTCGAGATGTTATAGTTGATAATATATTCGCTTTAACACCCGAACCTAAGCCATCAGCAAGCACAACGGTGGTGTAGTGCTCGCCTGCACATATGGCAACATTGTCGCCACATAGCTCTTCGCCCTCTTTGTTTAGTGTTGTATATCCGTACTCTATTATATTTGCCATACTCTATCTATCCTCCCCTTGTTGGAGTGTCTTTTTAAGTTTCAGTAGTGCAACCTTTGTCTCGGCAGTTGTTTCGCCTAGTAGTGAGGCTATCTCTTGGGCAACACGCATCTGTTTCTTAATCACTTCATCGGTGGTTGCTAGCGTCTCAAGTTTCATAGCCATTAACTGTTCGTTTGTCTTCTGGTCGTTTGTAATATCTTTTAATATGCCAAATATTATATCCGAACCCTTTAATGGACTCACTGTCATAGATACTATCGAATCGGTGTTTGGAATATATTTTTTCTCTACCTCTATTGGCTTACTGCTATTTGTGGCCATATAAAATTCGGTAGTGTCGAATAGGTCGATGGCATATCTTCCCTTGTACTCCTGTGTAGCTAGGCCTAGTAGCGACATAGCCTTTCGATTGATATCAATAATTTTCATATCTTTATCAAGTGTCACTATGCCATTAGGGCTATTATGTATAATCTCGTATGACATTGTTTCGGCCTTTTTTCGCATAAATGGCAGGCACACATCAACCTCCGTTATGCCATGATATAGTGCTTCGGCTTTCTTTCTGCATGTGTCGTATCCACATGTTCCGCAGTTGAGTTCATCCTCAGAACTATATTTTCCCGACCTGCTTAAAATCTCCCTTATCTCCTCTTCTGTTGGTGTTGTAGCATTTATTTTTAAGATAGGGTAGTTGTGTGATATATCTAAACCCTCTATTGGGGTGTTGTCATCATCTATCTCAAGGGTGTTATAGTCTTTTTTTGCATAGCTTCTGATATTGGTATTTGCCTTAAAAGCGCCACCCTCTTTTTTTATCGAGCAAGGACCATTTACGCAGCTATATTCACAGATATTCATCTCAATAAATACGTTAGATAGTGCATTCATATTCTCAAGCACATCAACACATCTTTTATAGCCATCAACGCATAGATGTTCGTATCCACTTACTTGGGTGTTGAACGATTTTATGATTCCTCTATTAATAGGATATAACTTGGCTTTGTTTACCTTGCCGTTGTTTGTAGGTTCTATACCCTCCGTTGATATGGTCTCTAGGTCTATATTATGAGATTTTAATAGGTCGTTAAACTCTTCAAAAGTTATAACTATATCTACCACGCCACTCTCTTCGGCTTCACGTTTTTTTGCTATACAAGGGCCGATGAATACAACTTTTGCCTCTGGATTCTGCTGCTTTATCATCTTAGCGTGTGCTACCATAGGCGAATCAACTGGAGCAAGATATTTTAACGACTCGGGAAAATATATCTGAATCAATTTGCATAATGCGGGGCAAGCCGAAGTGATGATATTATTGAAATTACCACTCTCCATTAGGTGCGCATATTGGCGTGTTACCGCATTCGCTCCGATGGCAGTCTCCTCGGCATCCGAAAATCCTAGTGCTCGCAGTGCTGCTACCATTTTAGCAAAATCAAAAACCGAAAAATTTGACACAAAGGCAGGTGCTACAGAGGCCACTACAGTAGCACCTGTTGATATTAACTCCATCAGTCGTTTAGTATCATCACGTATAACCTTTGCATTTTGTGGGCATACTAAGGCGCACTTGCCACACAATATACACTTTTCAGGAATTATTCGAGCTTGATGCCATTTCATACTTATGGCTTTTATCGAGCACTCGCGCAAACATTTATAACAATCTTTGCATCGCGACATTTTCAACTCCAAAAATTCGTTCATTTTCCTAAAGTGTTAAGGGTAATATTTTGTTTAGGAAAATCTCTTCGATATTGTCTGCCGATATTTTATGCAAAATTATCGAACCATCAGCCTCAACTTCTACTGCGGAGGTGCAGTTGCACTCCTCTATTTTAGCAGTTACACCGTTTACACATTCACCGTGACAGAAACTAGCTTGAAGTTCAATTTTATCCTCTACATTACTCTTCGATATCAGCTCTTTTAAACTCATTATCACGCTGTATGAGTCTTTAAGATGACAAGAGCTGCCAACACAAATCTTTAAAATCATATTATAGCCATTTAATATATTATTAACGAGTGCAAAGTTATGTTATTTTATTAACACTACATAATTTTTCAGAAAAAAAATATCAAAAATAATGTATTTTTTTTCTGA
>CAYJHM010000157.1:0-4891 GCA_964369935.1 uncultured Rikenellaceae bacterium | reverse complement strand
AAACAAAATATTACCCCCATTTCTGAGAATTACCTCAAAAATGGGGGTAAATATTAGCTTTTAGTTATTTTAACAGATTGTAAGTCAGGTGATTTTAATTTAGGGAATCTCCCAAGGAAAAGCCCTTAAAATTTTCGAATATAAGATATCGACGGCAGGATAGGTATCAACTGTAACGCCTTCATACTACTTGTATAAGTCGTTGTTTGAGTTTCCGAATTATATATATCATCATAATCAACATATACAACGTAAGGGTTACGGTGTGCTGTTGCATTCAACAACGAGATTTGCCATACACGGGAGCCTCGTTTCAACTTCTTTTCCATTGTGTAGTTTAAATCTACTCTAAAGAAGTTCACAAGACGACTATTAGCATATATTGGATAATCAATCAAATTAGAGTCCCACTCCGAAGGGGGGCTCTGCATTGGGTAACCTGTATTAGATACGATATATGGCAGACCTGTTTTGTAATTAATATTTGCTGAAAGTGTATGTTTTCGTGCACCCCTTTTCATCACTTCATACGAAGCAAATATATTTAGGTTGTGAGGAGTGTCGAAAATAAAATCTACCGTTTCGCCGTCGATATGATGCACCGATTTTGAGTAGGTATATGAACCCATAATATTTAGACGCTTTAACCTATAAAGTGCTAAGAGCTCGAAACCCCACGCCTCACCCTCGCCAATGGTATAACCACCATCTTCGAGTAGGAAATCATCAATATTTTGTACAATAGAGAGATTATTGCTCTTCTTATAGTAACTCTCCGCCTGAAGTGTTAGGCTTTTTATAGTGTGCTTATATCCTAACGATATTTGCTCGCTTGTTGGTAACTCATCAGCTTCTTGAAACGGTATCCAATACTCTAACGGTATAGACGATGTGTGAAGATTAAGCGAGAAAAGCGGTTGCGAGTTACCTGTATAGCTCACCCACATCGAACTTTTATCCATATAATAGGTTAATGCTAAGCGAGGTTCAACAACCACCTTATTTTCGTTGTTATTGTTATACCAAGCAACACGCCCTCCTGCATTCATACGAAAATTATTAAAACGCAGCTGATTATCCATATATATAGCCGTTGTGAAGAGCGAACGGGTACCATATTCAGAGTTAATAACTACGCCATCTCTATTGATTGTTACATCTTGCGGTACGAAGTGTTGGTACGATAAATTAGCACCGTAGTTTAGATTATACCAATCATTCAAATTGTGTTTAACATCTAACTTTAAACCATACTCGTCTAACTTCGAGTCGATATCTGAGTTTAAAATCTTATTATTTGTGTCGTCATATCTATTTATACGATTATTGGCTAGGTGCGAGTAGTAGGCGGTTGCATCAAGGAAACTTTTGTTCGATAACTTAGAGCTAAGACGTATCGACCCTGCTATATTACCCCAATTAAAACCACTTTTTGAGTGCGCTATAACTCCGTCTCCATAATTATCATGCGACACAAACGAAAACGCATCTTGACCAGTATAGAAACTACCATACAGAGTACTATTATTTGTTATATCGTAACTTACCTTAGCTGTTGCATCGTAGAAGTTGGGCAGTGGATATTGCGAGCTTGTTTTGCTTGCGATTAACGAATAACCACTTAGTAAAATATTCGGTATAAACCATCTTCCTCCAACTAAATACGAGCCTTTACCACCATTTATTGGACCTTCGGCAAGACCCGATATTGTCATTGTACCAAGTTGTAGCGATTGTTGATGCTCCTTGCGATTTCCCTCACGTATATTCATAGTAGCAACACCCGAAAGGCGACCGCCATACTCCGCAGGAATATGCCCTTTATATAGCTCTGCCGATTTTATATAATCACCGCTAAAAATAGAGATAAAACCAAAAGCGTGAGCCGAATTATAGATAGGTATATTATCCATCAGTATAAGTGTTTGATCGGTACTACCTCCACGTAGGTTCATACCCGACGATGCCTCCTTACCTGAGTTTACACCTGGCAGGAGTTGAAAAAACTTAAAAATATCACGCTCGCCCATAAACGACGGCACATACTTCAGTTCGCTTGAGTTTACCGAATAAGCCCCTAGAGTACGAGTTGCAACCATACTATTTTGCTCGTTAGTTACAGTAACATCTTCGATTACTAGCTCCGAAGTTGTAAGGTTTACATCTAATTCTATATCCGAATTAACGGTTATCTTGTGCTCTGCTGTATTGTATGCTAACCCCGAGAAAGTTAATAATACGTCACCTTTGGTAACGGTTAGCGAATAGAAACCATAGTCGTTAGTGTATATCCCGTTTATTGCAGAACCGCTGACCATAATACCAACTAATGGCTCTGCTGATAGCTTATCGCGCACATATCCCGAGATTACATATTTTGATTGTGCTACAACTGAACTGGTTAGTGATAGTAGCAATATTACGATTAATAAAATTTTATTCTTCATCTCTCTAAATTTCTATTTTAACAGTTGTTGCCGAGTAACCTGCGAAAACTCCAAGCCCATTTTTTATGTTCGAATTTATAGGAAAGTGTATTACAAATATCTCTGGACTCATGGCGTTGTAATTATTCTGTTGATACGACGACTTAACATACTTATCATATTCGCTAGAGGCTGCAATAACATTAACCATATAGTGTGTAGGTGAAAACCACAGAACCTCATAGTCCTCATTCCCCCATTCATCAACCACACCTGAATATACTTCCTCGAAATAATCGCCCTTCTGCATTACCGAATATGAGAGTGGTAATGCTGCTGACAAATGAATATAAGGCACTCGTATGTAATAGTCGAAATAGATACTACTACCAGTAATGCCCGTATCATAATTATCAATAAAGGTGTTTGTTTGATCGCAATAGGCGTTAGTAGCATAATAATAGTCATTATTCTTAGGTGCAAAGTCTTTTTCGTAATCGTGATCATAATGCACACTGCTCTTAACATATATTGCCCTAATGCTATCAGGCAGCTCTATCGTATTAACCCTAAAATGATCGTATGCAAAACCCTCACCTCTCGACTCGGTCATCTCTACATTCACCGCAGGAGCACGAGGAATCGAAGTTTCGGCACTCACTTCGCCATAATTGGGTACTTGCACCTCAAGCCTATATGATGCACCCTCTTTAGGGTACAGGTTAGTAACTATTGTACTATCTAGGTTAGTGGCATCAAATATAACATTGCCATTCTCGTATATCTTAGCATCAAACTGCTCTACATGGTCGTATTCAATACCGCTACCCCTATTTGATACGTTCCCACTCCAAAACAGGTCTACAACAATGACACTGTCGGGGTTGATATATGAGTTTACCACCACCTTGGGGATAGCGACCTCCATATTACTGTTGTAATCATACTCACACGCAGTGGAGAGTAGCATTAATAATACAAAATAGAACCTCTTCATAATGTTTTTTAAAATTGTATAACAATCTATTTTTTTATTCTGGGCGCAAAATTAAATATAAATTCGCATATAATCACTACAAATCATCATAAAAAAGTGCTACAAAACAAAATAAATTGTTTTGTAGCACTTTTTTATACATTAATTTTTAGCACCCCGCATAGCGGTCTACCTAAATCGGATCCGTAATTTACACGGACAATAATATTTTAACCTGAGTTTTAGAATAAATCTTTCACTCCTTGTTTAAGTAATCCAACCTCTTCGGCAGTAAGGTGACGCCACTCTCCACGCTTAAGATTTTTCTTTGTAAGGCCAGCAAATGATACTCTGTCCAGCTTTCTAATCTTATAGCCTAGATGTTCGAACATTCTACGAACAATACGGTTACGCCCCGAATGAATTTCGATACCAACCTCCTGCTTTGACTCCTCAACATAACTAATATCATCAGCAAAAGCAAGTCCATCTTCAAGTTCTATACCCTCAGATAGCTTAGTTAAATCCTCTTGAGCAACCTCTTTATCTAGGAATACGTGATAAACCTTCTTTTTGTTATATGAAGGGTGAGTAAGTATTTTTGTCAATTCACCATCGTTGGTTAATATAAGTACACCAACGGTACCCTTATCTAAACGTCCTACAGGATAAACTCTCTCGTGAACATAATCACCTAGTAAATCAGTAACTATATGCTTTGCATTTGCATCCTCTAGGGTTGTAACAAAATCTTTAGGTTTGTTCATTAGAATATAAACATTCTTTTCGCCCTTTATTACCTTGTTATCTAGAGTAATGATATCTTCAACAGAAACTTTAAAACCCATCTCAGTTATCACTTCGCCATTAACAGCTACACGTCCTTCAACGATTAACTTATCTGCATCTCTACGCGAACAGATACCAGACATCGACACATAACGATTAAGTCTAATATCTCCTTTTTGAAACTCTAAATCAACATTTAACTGCTCCTCAATGCTCTCTGGAGTATAACTATCTGGTCTCTCACCCCTTGGTGGAGTTGCTTTGTACTCTTCCCTCTCTTCGAAGAACCTATTGCTACGTGGCTTAAATCCACCGTTATTGTTCCGATTATCATTATCTCTACGCTGGAATCCTCCCCTTTCAGAGCGGTTTTCGCCATCTCTGCGTTGGAAACCTCCTCTTTCAGAGCGGTTCTCGCCATCTCTACGTTGGAAACCTCCTCTTTCAGGACGGTTCTCGCCATCTCTGCGTTGGAAACCTCCTCTTTCAGGACGGTTCTCACCATCTCTGCGTTGGAATCCTCCTCTTTCAGGACGATTCTCACCATCTCTGCGTTGGAATCCTCCTCTTTCAGGACGATTCTCACCATCTCTGCGTTGGAATCCTCCTCTTTCAGGACGATTCTCACCATCTCTGCGTTGGAATCCTCCTCTTTCAGGACGATTCTCACCATCTCTGCGTTGGAATCCTCCTCTTTCAG
>CAYJHM010000156.1:0-4897 GCA_964369935.1 uncultured Rikenellaceae bacterium | reverse complement strand
GCAGCGAAAAATATCAAGAGCGCATTTCAAATTTGAATTTAAAAAACATAAAAATTTTTCCTTTACAGCCACTAGAAAGAGTATCACACGTTTACGGGTTAGGTGATGTTGCCATTGTATCTTGTAAAAAAGGTTTGGGCGGTAGTGCTATGCCTAGTAAAACAAACAGCATTATGTCGGCTGGTGTCCCAGTCTTGGCATCATTCGATTCGAATAGCGAGTTACAGAATATAATTGAATCGAATAGGGTTGGGGTATTTACTGACGCTGGTAATGTTAATGAATTTACAAGTGCAATTCAAGAGTTAAGCATAAACAGGGCTCTTTGCGAAGAGATGGGAGTGAATGCTCGAAATTTTGTTCTGAAAAATTTGACTAAAGAAGTTGGAACAAATAAACTAATAGAGATTGTTAAGAAAGTAGCAAAGAAATAATATCAATAACAAACATGCAATATATAAAAAAAGCACTAATAACTGGTATAACAGGACAAGACGGGTCGTTTTTGGCGGAGTTCTTACTTGAAAAGGGGTACGAGGTACATGGTATTATTCGTCGTTCCTCTTCGTTTAATACTGGGCGAATTGAACACCTATATCTTAGCGAATGGGTAAGGGATATGAAGCAATCGAGACAGATAAATCTTCATTACGGAGATATGACTGATTCTAGTTCGCTTATACGTATTTTACAGGAGGTGCGCCCAACAGAGATATATAATCTAGCGGCTCAATCTCACGTTAAGGTGTCGTTTGATGTGCCCGAATATACTGCCGAAGTGGATGCTACTGGCACACTTCGATTATTAGAGGCAATTCGTATTTTAGGCATGGAGAGAGTGTGTCGTATTTATCAAGCATCGACCTCTGAGCTCTTTGGTTTAGTGCAAGAGGTACCACAAAGCGAGACAACACCATTTTATCCACGCTCGCCTTATGGTGTGGCTAAGCAGTATGGATTTTGGATAACAAAAAACTATCGCGAGGCTTATGGCATGTTTGCTGTAAATGGAATACTTTTTAATCACGAGAGCGAACGCAGAGGCGAAACATTTGTTACTCGCAAAATCACCATCGCAGCTGCACGTATAGCACAAGGCTATCAAGATAAATTATATTTAGGAAATCTTGAAGCTAAACGAGATTGGGGGTATGCTAAAGATTATGTAGAGTGCATGTGGCTTATGTTACAACACCCTACGCCCGAAGATTTTGTTATTGCTACTGGCGAGTATCATACCGTGCGCGAGTTTTGCACTTTAGCCTTTAACGAAGCGGGAATATCCCTATGCTGGGAGGGTGAGGGCATAAATGAAAAGGGTGTATGTGCCCAAACAGGTAAAGTATTAGTAGAGGTTGATCCGAAATACTTCCGCCCTACTGAGGTTGAGCAACTTCTTGGCAATCCTACTAAGGCAAAGAGTTTGTTAGGTTGGAATCCTACACAAACCTCGTTCGCCGAGCTTGTAAAGATAATGATGAATCACGATATGCAATTAGTTAAGAGTAATGAAACTAAACAGTAAGATATTTGTTGCTGGGCATCGTGGTTTGGTTGGTTCTGCCATTTTTAATTCTCTTGTCGAACGTGGCTACACCAATATTATTACCCGAACTAGTAGCGAGTTAGATTTAACCAATCAGTTAGCAACAAAAGAGTTTTTTGATAGCGAAAAGCCCGAATATGTATTTTTAGCGGCTGCCCATGTTGGAGGCATTATGGCTAACAATATATATCGAGCCGACTTTATTTTCAATAATCTTGCTATTCAGCAAAATGTAATTGGAGAGAGTTATCGAACGGGGGTAAAAAAACTACTATTTCTGGGTAGCACCTGTATATATCCTAAGCACGCAGCTCAACCTATGGACGAGAGTGCACTACTCACCTCGGAATTAGAGTACACGAACGAACCTTATGCTATTGCTAAGATTGCAGGGTTAAAAATGTGTGAGAGTTTCAATTTACAGTATGGCACAAACTTTATTGCTGTTATGCCAACTAACCTATATGGGCCGAACGATAATTTTGATCTACAAAATAGTCATGTTATCCCTGCTATGATACGTAAAATATATCTTTCGCACTATTTACTAAACAATGACTGGGAGAGTATACATAACGACATAACGATTCGGGCTATTGAGGGGTTAGATTGTAACAGCAGTAAAGAGCAGATAATTGCAACCTTAAATAAATATGGAATCTTTTGTAATCGTGTAGAGTTATGGGGCAGTGGCAAGCCCACTCGTGAATTTCTATGGAGCGAGGAGATGGCTACTGCTTCGATATATATTATGGAGAGAGTGGATTTTACTAATCTAGCCAACGAGGCTAATGGTAAAGAGATACGAAATACCCATATCAATATTGGCACGGGCGAGGAGGTATCAATTAAAGAGCTATCACTTTTAATTAAGGAGTCGATAGGCTATAATGGCGATATAGTGTTTGATAGTTCGAAACCCGACGGTACGATGCGTAAATTAACCAATCCATCAAAGCTACACTCTCTAGGGTGGCATCACAAGATTGGCATTAATGAGGGGATAGAGCTACTTTGTAACTGGTACAGTAATTCAATAAAATCAAAATAAATATTATGGATAAAAAATGTATTTTAGTAGCTGGCGGAGCTGGCTATATCGGTTCTCACACCACTGTCGAGCTTATTGAGGCTGGATATAATGTAGTAATAGCAGATAATTTTAGTAACTCACATCAATCGGTTATAGATAGAGTCAGTACGATTGTGGGTTTCAGAGTTACCTGTATTGATGTTGACTGTTGCGATAAATTAGCGATGGAGGCATTATTTCAAAAATTCACATTCGATGCGGTGATTCATTTCGCGGCATATAAGGCTGTTGGCGAGTCTGTTAATGAGCCAATAAAATACTATCGTAATAATATTAATTCGCTTCTTACTGTATTGGAGCTTATGAGAGATTACGGGGTTAAAAATCTGCTATTCTCATCTTCGTGTACCGTTTATGGCGAACCTGATTCGCTTCCAGTTGATGAGAGCACACCACGTAAGAGTGCCGAGTCTCCTTATGGTTACACAAAGCAGGCTAGCGAAGATATAATCGAGCAGTGTGTTACTCTAGGCGAGTGGTTATCAGCTATCGCTCTGCGCTATTTTAATCCGATAGGAGCACACCGATCGGCTCTGATTGGAGAACTACCTCTTGGTGTTCCTGCTAACCTTATTCCATATATCACACAAACGGCTGCGGGAATACGTAAAGAACTTAGTGTTTATGGTGACGATTATAATACTCCTGATGGTACAGCTATACGCGACTATATTGATGTTGTAGATTTAGCTCGTGCTCACGTGGCTGCTGTTAATCGCATGATGGGTGGTAACCAGAAAGCAAGATACGAAATATTTAATGTTGGTACAGGGCGTGGCTGTTCTGTAATGGAGATAATTAAGGGGTTTGAAGAGGCAACAGGTGTTCAGCTACCCTATCGTATAGTGGAACGTCGTAGTGGAGATATAGAGAAAATTTATGCCGACACATCACTTGCCGAAAAGGAGTTACAGTGGCGTGCCGAGCATACTTTAGGCGACACTCTCTTATCAGCTTGGAAGTGGCAACAAACATTATAATATGAAATTTACAAATTTTTTATCCAAACTAATATTTAATCCTTTCTCGGTTTTGATATATGTGGCAATTGTTGTCGCACTTATGATTATATCACCCGATATGATTGGATTTTCTAATCCTATAGCCAAAGGCGAAGTGGGCGACTATATCGCCCATTTTATCGCCTTTTTACCTTGGATGAGTTGTGGTTGGATAATTTGGAAATTTAGACTAAACCGAACTGCTTGGTTTATTGTTGGTACACTTTTCGTTGTAGCGCTTGAGGTGGGGCAAATCTTCGTTCCAACCAGAGGTTTCAATATCTACGATTTACTAATTGGTGAAGCTGGGCTTATTGCATCATATTTTATATATCTGCTAATACGACGCGAGCCCGAGATGAGCATTACATTGAAACAATTTTTCGCTCTACTAAGGGCTGGTTTATGGAGCGACAGAAGACCCGAGAAAGAGCTATTTACTGGCGAGGTTGATTGGAAAGCTATTTTTAAACTATCTAGCGAACAAACAGTTATTGCCATCGTATGGGATGGTATCGAAAAGTTACCTAGCGAGCTCAAACCTCCAACGGCTATTACCCTTAAGTGGTATCAATATATTTCTGCTATCGAGCGTACAAACGAAATTATCAATAAACAGGTTGTAGAGCTTACCGAGCTATATGAAAGTCATGGTATACAATCGATGATACTAAAGGGGGCAGGAGTAGCTGCCTACTACCCTAACCCACTCCATAGAGGTTGTGGCGATATAGATATATATGTTGGAGAAGAAAATTTAATGGCTGCAGATAAAATTGTAGTAGAACAGTTAGGTGGAGAAAATCGCTCGAACTCAAAAAACGAAGAGGGTATGTATGACCACCATACAACCATTCAGTTGCCTAATGGATTAACAATTGAGAATCATCGATTAACAACTGATAATTTTTCATCATCGATTACAAAAAGATATGATAAACTATTTAACGAGTGCTACCCTAGTGGTAACGAGCAGGTAACTATTAACGGTAAGGCAATAAACGTACCTGAGCTGTCATTTAATGCTCAATATATATTTATTCATTTGTATAAACATATATTTACACTAGGGGTTGGTTTACGCCAGCTGTGCGATTGGGCGATGGTTCTCGATAGGCTTGATGGGCGTGAAGTTAATCTTGTGGGTTATAAACGGGGATGGCGCGTGATGAGTTCGTTACTTGTTGATTATTTAGGCGTTGATTCTTCGGCTGTTCCTCACTATAAGAAAGGATACTCATCGACAGCAAATGTAGC
>CAYJHM010000155.1:0-4935 GCA_964369935.1 uncultured Rikenellaceae bacterium | reverse complement strand
TATTTGGGGAATCACTCAACAAAATAGTACCCCCATTTTCGAGGGAATTCCTCGGAAATGGGGGTTGCTTATCTCTGTTACTATATCTTATTGTTGGTGCCAGTATCATGACCATCAATAATAACTTTTTCAATTTTACGGTAAGCCTTTACGCTTTTCAATGGATTGTTGGTTAGTACTAAAATATCAGCCTCTGCACCTTTTTTAATGACACCTAATTTGTCTTTCATACCTAATATTTCAGCTCCAGTAGTTGTTGCCGAACGTAGAACCTCTAGTGGCGACATACCTAAATTGTCCTCAAATATCTCCATTTCATCAATAAATGCGCAAATAATTCTACCATCATTAGAGAAATATGCCCAATCAGTACCTGCAACTACACGTACTCCATTATTTAGTGCCTCTTTGGCATACTCTACGGTGTAGTCTAGGTTGTTTGCTAGGTGATGCTTTAATGTAAGGTCGTAAATAATACCTTTTTGTGCCATCTCTTCGAATACTTTTGCACGCTGAGCAACCTCTTCTTTTGAAAAACGAATATCTGCATAGTTTCTAACGTTAAAACTCTTCATATTATCTGCCAAATAACCATGCGATACCACCTCGCAACCAGCCGCTACAACGTCGGCAGTAGTAGCGGGTTCGATGCAGAAATGTGCCCATATTCTCATGCCAGCCTTACGGCACTCCTCGGTAATCTTATTCAGTGCTTCAACCGATATCGAGTTATATAGTTTCAATGCAATAGAGCCATCCTCTTGAGCCTTTTTTATCTCCTTTGCAAAATCGGTCTCATCAGTTATAGCTAAATTCCAAGGCACATTTGTGGGTTCGGGATTAGGGTTGTGCCCATTTCTCATTTTAAAATATTCAGGACCAGCCCAAAAGGCAGGATAATATATATATGGTCCTACAATATCTCGTTTTTTTATGTAACCTAGATACTCCTTTATTATTCGAGTATCTCCACCCATCTCACGTACTGTTGTAACTCCACTTTCGAGATAAGTTTTTGATAACATTTTCATCTCATCGAAAGTGGGAGCAAAATTTGCCCAGTGAACATGCGAATCAATCAACCCTGGTGATACAAATTTTCCACGTGCATCAATCTCTCCTTTCTTGATGGATTTTTTCGATCCTTTACTCACTTTTGTGATGATACCATCCTTTACTACAACATCATAATTTTCGAGTATGGTACCATTCTCTACATCCACAACGTTACCACCACGAATAACTATATTTTGTGCTGTGGCAATATTTGCTGCGATAACAAATATTGCCATAATTAAAAGCGTTTTCATATATATACAATTATTTGAACAGCATCTGTATTGGTTCGTAAGCAACCTCTGCCTCGCTCCATATCAACTCTTGCGTAGTGTAATCGTAACAGTAAAGTGTACTTTTGCGCTCCGACGGTGACGATGGGTTGTAACCAAGTACATATAGCCTTAAACTGTCGCCCTCACTTCTAAAATCCATCATCCTAATCTCCATATCACTATCTGCTAAAGTGATAAGAGGGGCTGTTGGGAAGTTCTCGGTTGAGTAGTTCATACGATATATCATATTACCGTTAGAGTAAAGCATATTTGGTTCTACGTTTGGTAATCCTACAACCACGCTATTTGCCGCAATAGTGCTGTTTTCCGAAAAATCTATAATAGACTTACTACTCATATTATACAGCTTTAGGTTATTACTATTATCCTTAAAAAGAAGTAGAGGAACCTCGCCACTTGCACCTGCCGTTGCAAAACTAACAGGTGTCATTCCTGCCATATCGAAATCTGTTACAACTTTAGCTTCAGCAGTATTACATTCTAATAGTGTTTCATTAGCATCGTCGAATAGGTAATACGTATCGTCGGCATTAACCATCATTTCGTTAATAAATGGCGTATTAGCTTGTGCTAAATCTTCGATAGCAGGCCACAAGAAGTTAAAATAGTTACCATCACTTAAAAAGTATTGATTAAGTGTACCATCGCCACTATTTATTATTAAATCGGTGTCAGCATTGAACGCACTTCTAATATCGGTAAATTTCGCTTCGATATTTCCATTTATTTTCAGTGTGTTATAATCAAACGCAAAGAATAAATCTGGACTTTTCGATAACAGATAGAACGTATCGTCCCAATCTGTATTAACCGATAGGTGGAACGAACCATACATACCTATATTTACGTCAGGATTCTCGCTTGTAATACAATCTATATATGCCTTATTTGCTTTTGCCATATCATCACCATAATCGGTACGCTTAAAGGTTAATTCACCCTTAGTTGGTGAGTTGCTAAGTATAATAACACCGCCTTGATATGGGCTATTAGCATTAAGCGTAAATCGCACGAATGTTGAGCCATCTTCGGTATACATTCTTAGTCTACACGGTAGCCCTTGCCCTAAAGTATCGACAGTATACTCCAAAACAGGCTCGGTTGATACGATTCTGCCATCAATATCCCACTCAAACTTAATATCTTTATCGATATTCATTTTGTAGTTAGGTTCTATTTTTAGTGTCTGCCATTTATCTAAGCTATATGCCGTTTCGGTATCAACTCCATCAACATACTCTATAATTGTAATATCTTTATCTCCAATCTTTGTTTTATCTTTATAACAACCCGATAAAACAGATATTAACGGCAATAGTGCCAATAATATATATAATCTCTTTATCATAATAATTAATATTTTAATATTATACCCAACCAAATACATACTGCTTGTCGAAATCATTGAATGTAATCCCTAAATCAGGGTTTGCATCAAGCCAATCACTAACACCCTTAAAAGCCACCATCAAACCATAATAATCATTAAAAACAGGGTAATCATCACTTGCAATAGCCGAACCAGCAGGGTGTAATTCAATAAGTTTAGCCATAATGGTTGCATTAAACTCGGTTGTTATTCCACTTTGATCCCACCACGCAGGTTTTGAGTAAGCAAACGTTATAACAATTCTTGCAACCGATTGCTCAATTACTCCATACGAGAAATTGTTAGCATCTTTAATTTTTAATCGAATTTCATAAGTTTTGTTCGACTCTATGTTTTTACCAACAATATTAATATTTATTTTCGAGTTAATTGAATCTTTCTGTAAAAGATAACCATCCTCATTTAACTCCTCATAGTGAGTGCCAACCTCTGTTTCAAGGTAGGTGGGGTTTGAAACACCTTCCACGGGCTCGATATGATAATATCTGTCGTTATTAGCATCAGGCAAACCCATTAGCTTAGTAGGAATCTCTACGCTGTACGTGTCGCTTGTTGGGAACGAAGCAAGATTTATCGCTATCGAATCTATTGGGGCATCGTTCTTTATAATGTTAAAATATACTCGGCTCTCTCCATCATAAAGAATAATCTCTTCATCACTTACTGTTTCGCAAGATAGTAGAAGAGCAGTAACCATATATAAAAAATATCTTATCTTATTCATAATTTATCGCTTTATTTATTAAACAATTACTACATTCCTCCGCCATAATCTAATTCAGCTTCTGGCAGTGGGAAGGTATATAGATTATCTGAAGCAGAAACAGTGTTACCATCAAAATCAGTCATGTCTCTGTTTAAGCGCTTATTCTCGAAGAATAATGCACCTGTACCAAAATACTCTTTATATCTCTCGTTAAATAGAATATCTATCATCTCCTGCTTCGATGTTGGAGCTGCTATCTCTCTTAACCCACGAGCTGTTAATATATCATTTAGTATATCGGTAGCTCCACTTGGATTAGTATCGAACATTGCCTCGGCATAGATGTAGTACATCTCAGGTATCTGAATAAGCGTAACATCTTTCACATTCGAATCTTCCGAAGGGTCGTAGGTGCTATTACCAAATCTTTTTAATAATAAATCACCTGTGGCATCATTTTCATCATCTTCACCGCTATCCTTTTTAAAGAAATAGGCATCTAATCTATAATCATTATGCGTATCGGTAAATGTAACTTTCTCATATAATTGGTTAATGTCTACACCCACTTTTCTGATAGCATTAATAGCATTTCCAGAGTTGGCATTATTAATTAACATATCATAAATACCGCTATACAAATCTTTTTTATACACCCCAAATATTGCCTCGCTACCATTCGGATATGATGTATTATTAGCCAAATTAAGTTTATTTGTAAATGTGAATTTTTCGCTATCAATAACCTCTTTTGCTTTCGCTGCTGCTAACTCCTCATTACCCATATACAAGTACACACGAGCCATAAGTGCCTTAATTGCATAAGCATTAAAGTGTATTCTCTGCTCTTTAACATATTCAGGTGATATAGATATTGTCACATCCTCTTCTCCCTCAGCAATCATATCTCCAATTTTAGGGGCTAATTTTTCGGCTTCAATTAGGTCTTTAATAATTAGCTCGCAAGTCTCCTTGATTGTGTGCGAATCGGGTATATCGGTCGAAAACTCTGTTTGATATGGAATACCCGCCTCATTTTCGTTACCGATATATCGTTTAGCAAACAGACGAAGAATATCGAAATGAAGGTATGCACGCAATCCAAGAGCCTCAGCCTTAATTAATCCGTAAGCTTCATTTTTAAGCACACCGTTATCTACGTTTGCAAGAATATTATTTAAATATGATATGCTTTTATATGCACTACTCCATACCCCATCAACTGTTGGACGTACAAATTGAGATTTGTAGTCGTGAGCAAGAACATATTTGTAATTCTCACTCAAAATATTGTTATACACAAAACTTATCTCTTCTAAAAATCCGTAAGTGAGCGTTTTACCATACAGTTCGTTAGCACTAATAGAAGAATAAGCACCATTCATTGCCGATTCGAAACCATTTATGTTGGTAAACATCTCGTCGCTACTTACAATACCCATCTCATCCACTTCAAGATAGTTACACGAAGTGAGGTGAGTAAAAGA
>CAYJHM010000154.1:0-4967 GCA_964369935.1 uncultured Rikenellaceae bacterium | reverse complement strand
TGGTGCATTACTCTTGCGAGTAACCGCAGGCGTACATCGGTACGTTGAGGATTGCAAATTAGCCTTTTAAATATCTCTTATGGCTCTATTGTAGAGCCTCGTACAACTATTTGAGAATCTAACACTATTGAACGAGTGGGCGCATTAGGCTCCTTAATTTGTTCGAGCAGCAGATTAGCCGCCTCGCAACCCATCTCGCGCAGCGGAGGCTCGACGGTAGTAAGTTGTGGGTGTACTATAGTTGATAGTACAGTGCCCGAGAAGCTAACTATTGCCACCTCCGTTGGTATTGATACTTCTAGGCTCTTTAACCTATTCATCGCCCCTATCGCTAGAGTATCAGTAAAAGCAAAGATAGCATCAAACTCCACCTTATCACGGATTAATTTATCAACCACCTCTGCTCCGCTATTGAAATCTACCCCCGCATCTACTATGTATTGCTCTGCTGGCAATGAAATATTGAACTTTTTAAGAGCATCTTGATATGCCCTACTACGCAGTTCGGCATTATAAATAGCTTTCGAGCCCTTGATATGCACAATACGTTTACGCCCTATCCGAATAAGGTGTTCTGTAAGAAAAAAAGCCTTTTGATAATCATCAACAATAACCTGCGACACCTCCATATCACGAGGTATCCTATCAAAAAATATTGTTGGCACACCTCCACTCTTTAAACGCTTATATATCTCTGTATTCTTGGTATAGTCGCACAAATTAACTATTATTCCATCTACCATAAAACGCTCCATGGTTGCTATATTCTCACGTTCTTGCTCCCATCGCTCGTCTGAATTGGCTACAATCACCTTTATTCCATTCTTATGCATAACCTCCTGAATACCCGCAAGAACTTGCGAGGCATACGGTGTCACCATTTCGGGTACTATCACCCCTATTGTGTTTGTTCGTCCAAATTTTAGGTTCGTTGCAACAGGATTAGGTTTATACCCCATCCGTTCGGCCTCTTGTAGCACCATCTCTTTTGTTTGCAACCGTATATTATTATCATCACTAAGAGCCCTAGATACCGTTGATACGGATATATTCAAACTCTCGGCTATATCTTTAATTGTTATGCGCTTCATAAGAATACCATTTTATATCACAAAGATAATATATTTTTAGAAAATAGATACTTATTTTTAAAAAGAGATTAACTAATTTAGGTTAAAATATTAAAAAATGCAAACGTTTGCAGGTTTTGGAAACGTTCCCGCAAACGTTTGCATAAAAAATGTTTATAAAAAATAATTCAATCAGAACAGATGTGTTGTATATTTGCAAAAACAAAAAAATTTAAACATATGAGACCGTTAAATTACATTAGATCGAGCGTAAAGCCATCAATTCTTCATTTTGGTGTTGGCAATTTTCACCGTGCACACCTTCAAAGTTATACTAACACACTATTAAATCTAGGAGGTAGCACCGAGTGGGGCATCTCCGGAGCTATGCTACTAGAACAAGATAAAGAGCTGTATCATAAATTAAAGCAACAAGAAGGGCTCTATTCACTTACTGTTTGTAGTCGCGAGGGGGGAACAACTACCGAGTGGATAGGCTCTCTTGTTGAACTGCTTTGGAGCGGTGATAGTATGGATCAGATTATAGCGAGGGTTGCTAATTCAGACACTCGTATAATCTCGCTAACAATAACCGAGGGTGGATATAATCTAGATGGCGACAGTGTGCAGCACGACATTAAAAATCCATCAACACCGAAGAGTGTATTTGGTGTTATTGCTGAAGGATTACGACTTCGTAAAGCAAATAACGGTGGACCGCTAACTATTTTAACTTGTGATAATTTACAACATAATGGAGATGTGTGTAAAGATGTGTTCTCACAATTCTTTGCACTTCAAGATAGCGAGCTCGCTAGTTGGGCACAAAGTAATATAACCTACCCTAATAGTATGGTTGATAGGATTACACCAGCAACAACATCCGCTGATGTTGAACGTATAAATGCAACACTAGATCAGGCAGACGCTGCCCCTGTATATTGTGAAGATTATATTCAGTGGGTTATAGAAGATAATTTTGCGGCTGGCCGTCCTGAGTGGGAAAAAGTTGGTGTTGAATTTACAGACGACGTGACCCCATACGAGAATATGAAATTATCGCTACTAAATGCTTCACACACCCTTTTATCATATCCTTCGTTCCTATCGGGTTTACGCAAGGTAGATGCAGCAATGCAGGATAGTAGAATTATAAAATTTGTAACAGATTTTATGAATTTAGATGCTACCCCTTGGGTGCCTGCACCTAAGAACACTAATCTCGATTTATATAAAAAGACCCTAATCGAACGATTTGCCAACGCTGCTGTGAGCGATCAAATATCACGTCTATGCGGAGATGGAGCATCAAAATTCCCTGTTTATGTTATGCCGATAGCAAGCAAAATGTTACCTACTAATAGTGATATGACAAGGATAGCCTATCTATTAGCTGCATATTATCACTATCTAAAATATCGCACAGATGATAATGGCGCAACATTCGATATTTTCGAACCGCAAATCACCGCTAGCGACTTAGAGATTATCAACTCGGATAATGCGTTAGATTTTTTAACCGCCTCGCCTTTTTGTGAAGTTAACCTAACTAACTACCCTGATTTTGTAAGTCTATATCTTGAGATGACTAATAGAATTAAGCAGGAGGGAGCAATGAAGGTATTAGAGAGTATAATTTAAACGATTATGATAACAAAGAACAGTTATAATTTAGCCCCCTTTGCGCTGCTAACGTTTATCTACTTCATAGTGGGATTTCTGACCACCGTTAATGGGCAGCTGCAAGCCCCTTTACAGGTTGCATTCCTATCCGAGGTTAAAGAGCTGCGCAACACTCTAACCACGCTTATCCCTTTCTTTTTCTTCTTGGGCTATCTACTAAATAGCCCTTTAGGAGGCAGATGGATAGATAAACATGGTTATAAGAGTGCCCTAATAAGGGCCTTGGGAATTATGGTAATAGGACTTATACTATATCTCACTGCTTCACTTTTTGCAACTCACTTAGGCGATGCGACAGTAGCTATAAAGCAGGATATAGTACCTTGGGGATACTTCATATTTTTGGCTGGCTCATTTGCAATGGGTTCCTCGGCCGCTATTCTTCAGGTTGTGATAAACCCTTACATTAACGCCTACGAACTACCAAACACTCAACCCATACAGCGTATGAGTATAGTGGGGGCGATAAACTCGTTCGGAACAACCATAGCCCCATTTTTTGTCACTGGTGTACTCTTTGCAGGTGTAGCAATCAGTAGCGTAAGTTCACAACAGCTTATCACACCGTTTATCATTATCACTTGTGCTATTGTTGTACTAACAGTTATAACAAGCACACTTAAACTACCAAATATAGCTAGTACTTTTAGTAAGGCTAAACTCGAAAAGTCTATCTGGTCGTTTAGCCATCTAAAGTGGGGAGTGATAACCATATTCTTCTATGTGGGTGGTGAAGTGGCCATAGGTGTAAACATTAATCTACACGCAGTTGAGCTGATACAAAAAGGCGAACCACTACTATTTCTTGGAAGTGATAAGCTATCAATTTCGGGTATCGAACTAGGAATACCAGCACTACTAGCAACCCTATATTGGGGCGGACTAATGGTTGGGCGTACTATGTCGAGCTTCCTGCGCCACATATCGGCACGAAAGCAACTAACAGTGGTATCTATTGCGGCAATTATTATGACTATCTTTGCCATATTCACACAAAATTTATGGATATTAATATCTGTTGGTTTATGCCACTCGATAATGTGGGGAGCAATCTTCACCCTATCAATAGCTGGACTAAAAGAGTATACTTCGAAAGCCTCGGGAGTATTTATGATGGGGGTATTTGGTGGAGCTATATTCCCTTTATTACAGGGATTCATGGCAGACAAGCTAGACTCATGGCAATGGACCTGGACAATAGTAGTAATATGCGAAGCAATGATACTATATTATGCATTAATTAAATCGAAAATTAAGAGTTAAAACTATGAATAAATTTATTGTTGGAATAGGTGAAGCACTATGGGATGTGCTTCCTGAAGGGAGAAAAATAGGAGGAGCACCAGCCAATTTTGCACATCACGTATCGCAGTTTGGTTACGATTCGAAAGTAGTGAGCGCAATAGGCGATGATAGATTAGGGGTTGAGCTACTTGAGCAGTTCGACAAAAATGGATTAAAATACCAGATATCAACAGTACCCTACGCTACTGGCACCGTTGCAGTTGAGCTTGATCCAGTAGGTGTTCCGATGTACGACATTAAGGAGGGAGTTGCTTGGGATAATATTCCATTCAATAAAGAGCTTAAAGAGCTAGCTCGCAACACTAAAGTGGTATGTTTCGGGTCGTTAGCACAACGTAGCGTGGTTACTCGTCAAACAATTCGCAGATTTTTAGAGCTTATGCCATCAGACGAAGACACATACAAAATTTTCGACATTAACCTTAGGCAAGGTTTTTACACAGGAGATATTATTATCGAGTCGATGGAGCGATGTAACATTCTAAAGATAAACGATGAGGAACTTGTAACAATAAGTAGAATGTTTGGCTATCCAGGTATCGACTTACAAGATAAATGTTGGATATTATTAGCTAAGTTTAACTTAAAGATGCTAATTTTAACCTGCGGAATAAATGGCAGTTACGTATTCACCCCTGGCAATGTTTCTTATGTAGCTACCCCAAAGGTAGATGTAGCCGATACGGTAGGAGCAGGCGACTCGTTCACTGCCACCTTTGTAACCGCACTACTTCAAGGCGAACCAGTAACCACTGCCCACCTAAAAGCGGTAAGGGTATCAGCATACGTATGCACCCAACACGGAGCAATGCCAATAATCCCCGAAGAGTATAAATAATTTTACCATTCATATATAGCACTGTCCGATAAAAAAATATGTGGCATACCAAAAGGGTGTCAAGGATAATT
>CAYJHM010000153.1:3903-4968 GCA_964369935.1 uncultured Rikenellaceae bacterium | reverse complement strand
AATAACGCACTGTAACTGAACTACACTAAAAAAAGTCTGTTGGTGATATTTATTAATTTGATTATTAATAACTTAAACTATTTTTTATCCAAAACTCAGGTTATTACTTATGCAGTCACTTCATTTTGCTTGTTTGTACATTTCAACTGTTATTTAGCTCATCTGAAGGTTAATCATATTTTATAACGGTTCAAAGCTCCATATCTTTGCAGTAGAATTCAAGATAGGTTTAACAATTTAAAAATAAAAACGATGAAGACAATGAAATGTAATTTAAGAAGTATGGCACTTGCAGTAGTAGCATCACTATCTCTTATTTCGTGTAGCGATGATGATTCTGCGGATTATGTAACTTACTATTCTGCTCGTGCAACAGTGACATCTGAATATAATCAGGGTTTAACTCTACAAACCGATGGTGGTAATTTATTAACTGTGGTCTCAGACTATTCGGGTTATGCTCCTCAGGTAGGACAACGAACAATGGTTACCTACTCGGTAGAGAGTGGCGACGATAATGTTTATGATGCAAATTTACATTCGGCCTGCAATCTGCTAACAAAACAGATAGTGACAATGACAGCAAATAATGAGTTGGATATGGGGGATGATCCCATTCATTTATACGATACTTGGTGTGCTGGAGGATATTTAAATGTGAATTTTGGATTTAATACAAGTGGCAATGTTACGCACTATGTAAATCTTATAGAGAATAGTTTGGTTCAGAACCCTGGAGATGGGAAAATATATCTTGAGTTCCGTCATAACGCTAAGGGTGATAGTGAAAATTATAGTAAGCGTGGAACGGTATGTTTCGATTTGTTGAAATATAAAGACGGAAGTAATACCATAACCTTTGTAGTGAAATTTACCGAATTTGATGGCAAAACAACCTATAAGGAGATAAAATATGATTTTACTAGCGACATAATCTTCACAGAAGAGGGTGCCGAGATAGGAAGTGAATATTATGAGTAGAGTAATTAGTCGTCCCTTAAAAAGGTCAATTAATATTTTTGATTTTCAAATTTTGCAAGATTTTAAGCAAACTAAGTCAAAATA
>CAYJHM010000153.1:0-3893 GCA_964369935.1 uncultured Rikenellaceae bacterium | reverse complement strand
AATATCACTGTATTTCTCTGATTATTAATGCTAAGGCTCCTTTTTAAGGGACGAGTAATTAAATCAAAGAACTAAAAACAGAGTTATTAACAGTAAATTTTAAACGTATGAAAACAGTAAAATTAATTTGTGCCGCAATTGTAAGTGTAGCACTATTTACAACAACAGTATCAGCTCAAAATGTTGAAAAACCTCTTGAAGAGCGCATTAAACTATCAACAGAGCAACTAGATCAAAAATTAGATCTTAGCGACGAACAGGTGGCTGAGGTTTATAAAGTATCTCTTAGATATGCTCAAGAGATGCAAGAACTTAAAAACTCTACTGCCTCACGTATAGAGAAATACCAGGCTTATCAACAAAGTATTAAAGCGCAAGAGTCGAAAATGAAAACGATACTCAGCAAAGGTCAATTTAAGGAGTGGAAAAAGATTACCGATGAGAATAAACAAAAAATGAAAGAAAAACGCAAATAAAATAGGAGTTTGTACGTTTCTATTTTTAAACTTTAGATAGTCGCTAAAAAAATATTACCCCCATCTTTGAATAAATTCTCAAAGATGGGGGTAATATTTTTTTGAACGCTGGCTAAGATGATGCACTTACGGGAAAAGCCCTCTCTTTAACTAGAGTTTTGTGAATTAGACTAAATATCTTGCCAATATATAAACGAGGCATTTAATGATTCGTTGAAATTGCTTTCACTTTTAATGTCGCACTCGCCACGCTTGATGTGTAAGTTTACAGGGTGATTACCCTCCTCATATGTTTGTAGGTCTGAGAACATAAAACTAACATCCGTACCCTGGAAATAGTAGTAAGCATTTGCATCACTTCCTTCGATATTTAGTTCTCCATTAAGTAAATAATCGGGCTTATCACTCAGCGAACTGCCTTGCTTATATAAGGCTAACTGAACACTGTTACTCTCTGATTTATCGTCTGTTTTGTCGATTCTGCCAATCCATTTATTGTCTGAAGTGCGAAATGAAAAAATAGGTGCTTTTGCCGCCTGTTTAACCGAATGATGAACCTTACTATATTCGTTCTCGATACTCTTTAATAGTAGCTCTTTACTTAATGCGGTTTTATAGTTTATAGCCGATATTTTACCATCAAAATCAAACCATATATCTCCGTTGTTAAGCATTACACCTCGCCAGCCCATCTTTTGCCACTTGTTTTGGCTTGCTTCAACCATATCGATAATTTGTTTGTCAAATAACTCGGCATATCTAGCCACAAACTCTTTTTGGTTAGTAATGTTTTTTAGTGGATAGGGGCGAGTTAAAGGGTAGTTAATGTATTTTGCTACACTTTTAATGTTGCCCTGTTTAGTAAAGGTGATAAAATCGGAGATTGATTTCTCGTAATCCACTGTTTCAACCTCCTCGCCTGCGGCAGTGTTGTTATTCGCCTCTTTTACTCCACCAATATTGAACAGAGCAAAAAAAGCAGATACTATAACAATAGCTATTACCACAATAATTATTGTTCTTTTCATACGTTTATAATTTTTTTTTCATTTGTCGTATGTAACTCAGCATAAAATTATAATAATTCTATATGGGTGAAATAATTATGATAATTTTATGCTTCGTTTCATAATTATATGATTTTAAATAAATACTTCTACAAAGATAATAAATTTAATGGAAAATACTATAAGCCACATCTATTTTTGACTAATTATGCGATTTAATTTGAAAATAGTGCTTTTTTTAGAAAAAAATGATTAAATTTGAGCCATATCGAATAATTATCGTCTATGGTTCGGTTTTTGGGAATAATAGTAAAAACGCAAAAATTGTGATTCTAATTTTAATATCTAAAAAATGATTGAGATGGATATTTTAAACATTGCTCAACAGTGGACAAAAGAGGAGATTTACTCTTCAAAATTTTTTGTTCTAATAGCACTACTATTCATTGCTCTATCAATAGGTTTTTGGCAATTAGGTAAGTCGGAACTAGCTAAGTCATACATCATCCCAACAGCCGTGTGTGGAGCATTGCTATTAATTATAGGTGTTGGTTTAATTTATAATAATCAGCAAAGGTTAAAATCGTTTAGTAAGAGCTATGAGATAAATAAAACTGAGTTTATTAAATCAGAGCTCGAACGTACTGAAAATACCATAAAGCAGACCGAAAATACTATATTTAAGTGGATACCAGTAATTATTGTTATTGCAGCTTTGCTAATAATTTTTATCGATAAGTCATCTTGGCGTGCTGCCTCAATTATTATCATTGCTATGATGGTGGTGCTTTTAGTTGTTGATAGCAACTCACACTCGAGAATAGTAACATATAATAAGGCATTAAAAAGTGTTGAGATATTAAATTCGTGAGGCTAATTATAAAGTATAGTCACTTAATGAGTTATTTTATGTTACAATATTATCTTAAATTGGTATAAAGTAGTTACCTTTGTAAGATATATAGTATATAAAAAATTATGAAACGAGTTTTGATAAATAAAAAATGGATTCTTATTCTTATTGGGGTAATCTCATTTCTTGCATTATCGATTATACTGATAGATGTGGTGATACCTCAAAAAGCTTTTTCGATTACTGATTTTTTGCGTAATATGGCAACAAGTAGCCCTTTTGCCGTATTGATTATTGTTGTCGATTATCAATTGGTTAAATGGTTCAATAATTCGAAATTATTTGCCTCGCGGGGGTTGTTACGTATCATTACCGAATCGGTTACGCTTATCATTATTGCTATCATATTTGTAGTTGTAGGGAATTTACCATTTATTGAGAAATTTGGTAGTTTGCATGATTATCTTTACTCTACACAATTCTATATATCAGCTACTACGGCTACTCTCATTAATATATTTACAGTTACCTTTATTGAGTTTTTCTTTCAGATGAAGCGAAACGATGCTCTTCAAAAGGAGAATCTAAAAATGCAATATCAGCAGCTCAAGAATCAGATAAATCCACATTTTCTATTTAATAGCTTAAATGTGCTAGTGTCGTTAATTAATAAAGATTCGCAACAGGCTGTGTGTTACACTCAAAAATTATCTCAGATATATCGTTATGTGCTTTCGCAAGATACACGCGAGCTTATCTATTTAGCCGACGAGATTGAGTTTATTAAAACATATATCGAAGTTCTACGAATTAGATATGGGGATGCCCTACGTTGCGATATTGATGTTAGTAATGAAGGGTTAGAGCAGCTTATTCCTCCAATGTCGTTACAGCTGCTAGTAGAGAATGCCGTAAAGCACAATGCTGTGTCGGTAAAAAAACCATTAACTATAACAATTACAACAGACCTAAATAGTATAACGATATCAAATAATATTATTCCACGAAGTAGAGTAGGGGATAGTACAGGTATAGGTTTGAGTAATTTAAAACAAAAATATCTAATTCTATCTAAGCAGAGTATTATAATAGATAAAAATAGTAATAATTTTAATGTAACACTACCACTATTATGAGAGTTGTAATTATAGAAGATGAGCCATTAGCACAAGAGGAACTTGCACGCCTTATAACACTTAATTTTCCTCAGATGAATATTGTAGCTACCATTGATAGTGTTCAGGAGAGTATTAATTGGTTATCAAGCAATAGTGCAGATTTGATTTTTATGGATATTCACCTATCCGATGGAATTAGTTTTGATATATTTGATTCTATCGAGCCTGTGCTACCTGTAATTTTTATCACTGCATACGACCAATATGCTATTCAGGCGTTCGAGGTTAATGGTGTAGGTTATATTTTAAAACCGCTAGAGGAGCAGAAATTGGTGGCTGCTATCGAGCGATTTGAAAAGAGTAGTAATGCCTCGTCTAGTAATATATCCGAGTTGGTTAATCAGTTGCGCCAACCAAATAAGAGGTATAAGAGCAGGAT
>CAYJHM010000152.1:0-5039 GCA_964369935.1 uncultured Rikenellaceae bacterium | reverse complement strand
ACTTAGATTTTGTGAACGCTGTACCGTTAAAGCTGTTATCAACCTTATAAGATACGTTTGATGCAGTGATAGCCTCAGACACATCAACATCTTTACTCTCGGCAGTTGCTTTCTTAAGCTTCTCAACATTACTGTTTACCATTTTAGGGTCAAGCATTGCAATATACTCAAGAACCTCTTTTTTCTGCTTATTGCGAGATAACTCTACAATAATATCACCAGAGTAATAAGCACCTGGATTTTTCTTCACGAATTCTAGCTTGTAATCTGTAACTTTTTTAACTGCCTTATCATATTCTGCTCTAGCTTGCTCGTATTGCTCTTGCGTAGGTCGAGTAATAAAGCCTTTACGTGCTATTGTTAGAACTGAGTCTGAGTAAGATTTGATTTGTTTTATGTGATCATTTACGATACTAGCATCAAGGCTCGCAATAGATATATCTTTAAAAGTCTGAGTTTGACCTTGCTGATTTTTTTGTTCAGTTTCGCTGTACTTAATCGCAATATTTGTTACCCCATTCTCAATATAAAAATTGATAGGACGCCCCCCCTCAGGAGAGATATGATACACTGTCGGCTCAGTTAAAGGAGTTTCGCTCTTAATCGTAAATTTCCCATCTGTCACTTGATACGGTGTACCTTTGTCACTACGAGGATTAGTTGTTACCATAAGGGTTCCATTTGTCATACCCTCAACTGTACCATTGATTACCCACCCTTGCTCGGCTTTAGGTGCACATGATGCCAACGCTGAAACAGCTAAAAATGACAACATAATTTGTTTTGCATTCATAATAGAAGTTGTTTAATAATATAAAATTATAAGTTTTATCACGTTTAGGGGCAAAGATACTAATTATTTTTTGGTTAGCGGCTATTTTTTGTAACAAAATAGCTGGGCAACTTGGAAATTGTAAAAAAATGTTTATCCTTGCGATGAATAATAATAGTTTATTTATTGTAAAATTATTATCTTTGCATGATTAATAATATAAATTAATATGGAAAAATATTTTTTTGAGGCATTTAGCGATATGCTACGTTTAGGGCCAGGCAGCAAAGAGGCAACATTAGAGGCAATAGCAATGATTCCTGTTGATAATGAAGTTAAAATTTTAGATATAGGATGCGGAGTGGGTACACATACATTTATTGTAGCCGAGGCTCTTCCTAACGCTATTATTACGGCAATAGATAACAATGCCGATTATATCAACCAGCTAAATCAAACTGCTACAAAGTTGGGGTTAGCCAATAGGGTAGAGGGGGTAACTATGTCGATGTTCGATATGAATTTCGAATCTGCATCATACAACTTCATATTTTCGGAAGGTGCAATATACATTGCAGGGTTTGAGCAAGGGCTTAGAGAGTGGAAAAAAATTCTTAAACCAGGCGGAGCTATAATTTGTAGCGAGATAAGTTGGATTACTGAAACCCCATCACCTGAGCCTAAAGAGTATTGGGTGGCAGCCTATCCTCAGATTGATACTATTAGCAATAAGGTGGCACTGGCAGAGACATTAGGCTACACATCGCTTAAAACATCTATTCTGCCGCCTAATTGTTGGACAGATAATTACTATCAGCCATTACAAAACAATCTTAATACTATGAAAAATAGGTATATAGATAATTTTGAGGCGCAGCAGGTTATCGAGATAATAGAGCAGGAGATAGATATGTATAATCGTTATGGCAATGAATATAGTTATGTTTTTTACACATTGCAAACAGTTTAATTATGGGTGGAGAGTTATCAAGATATGGCGTTAGTAATATGTTTTTTGCCCTTGCTGGTCAATATCCCGAATATCAATTAGCAAGGGTAATTACACAATATAAAGGTGCTTACAAAGTTGTTAGCGAGCAAGGTGAAACTCTTGCCGAGGTCTCGGGTCGTTTTAATTACGAAGCTAACGACCCTACAAATTATCCTGCTGTGGGTGATTATGTGATGATTAGTTACGAAAGTGGAGCTACACGTGCTATTATTCATCATATCCTTACACGGAAAACTATTTTTCAGCGCACGGCGGTAGGAGTCAGCGAACAATCGCAAATTATCGCCACTAATATAGATGTAGTTTTTTTGTGTATGTCGCTAAATAACAACTTTAATCTTAGTAGGCTAGAGCGTTATCTTGCCATTGCATGGGATAGTGGCGCTAAACCTATAATTTTACTTACAAAATCTGATTTGGCTGGAAACGAGTTAGATATAATGATAAAGCAGGTTGAGAGTGTTGCTCTATATACTGATATTATCACTATTTCGGTATACGACGAAGATGTAGAGGAGAAGTTTGCCCAGTTTATTACCGAGGGTGTAACAGCTGCATTTATCGGTTCGTCGGGAGTAGGTAAATCTACCATTATTAATCGTTTAATCGGAACAGATAGCATAATCACTCAAGAAGTGGGAGCTGGAGACAAAGGACGTCACACTACCACAGGGCGCGAGATTTTTACTCTTCCAACAGGTGGAGTAGTGATTGATACTGCGGGAATGCGTGAGATAGGAGTTGATAGTGCTGACCTTTCACGCTCGTTTGCTGATATTGAAGAACTAGCCAGTGAGTGCCGATTTGCAGATTGTAGCCACACATCAGAGCCTGGATGCGCTGTTCAGAGAGCTATTCGAGATGGTGATCTTGATGCTCGCAGATTTGATAACTACCTAAAAATAAAAACTGAGAGTAGCTACGAGGGGCTTAGTGCTAAGGAGATAGAGGCACAAAAACTTAATCGTATGTTTGCCGAAGTTGGAGGTATGAAGAGTAGCCGTAAAGCAATACGTGAAACTGCAAAACGTAAAGGAATGGATAAATAGTAGATAGTAGTTGCATCTTGAAATTTTATCTATTGGCTATAAATTTGCTTTTGTAGTTGTATAAGTGAAAATAATTAACTATTTTTGTCGGTTGAAAAATATATTATACAATTATGAATTACTTTAAGAGATTGAGCTATTTTAAGAGAATTAATCTTATTGGGGGCTGGGCAGTGTTTGCCTTGTCGTTGATAGTGTATCTAATAACTATGGAGCCTACGGCTAGTTTGTGGGATACAGGTGAATTTATTGCTACTTCATACAAAATGGAGGTAGGTCACCCACCGGGGGCACCTCTATTTATGATGATAAATAGATTCTTTACTATGTTCGCACCTAACACGGGGAGTGTGGCTATGATGGTTAATACAGCTTCGGCTATCGCTAGTGCATTCACTATTGCATTTCTTTTTTGGACTATCTCGCACCTTGCGATGCGTCTGCAAGGTAAACGAGAAGATAGCGTTACTGATTTCGAAAGTAAAGTCTCTTTTGTGGCTGGTTTTATAGGTTCATTATCTTATGCATTTACTATAACTTTCTGGTTCTCGGCTATCGAGGGCGAGGTTTATGCTCAGTCGTCACTATTTACTGCACTGGTTTACTGGGCAATGCTACGTTGGGAGAGCGAGGCTGATAAACCTAAAGCCAATCGTTGGATTATACTAGTTGCTTATCTTATTGGCTTATCTATTGGCGTTCACCTACTTAACCTGCTAGCGATACCTGCACTTGTGCTTGTTTACTATTATCGCAAAGTGGAGAATAAGAGTAAAATTAATTGGTGGAAAGCTTTCGGTTTATCAATTGTAATGTTAGGTTTTATTCTGTTTGGAATTATCAATAAACTTCCTGCAATGGGGGCATTCTTCGATAGGATAGCTGTTAATAGTTTTGGTATGCCTGTGAATTTAGGTTTCGCAATGTTTTTTATTCTTCTGATTGGAGCACTAGGTTATGGAGTTTACTACACTCATAAACGTGGTATGGTACTTCTTAACACTATTGTACTATGTACTACTGTATTAATTTTGGGATATAGCTCGTACGCATCGGTAATGATTCGTTCAATGGCTAACCCTCCTATGAATAGTAATGCACCAAGCGATCCATATCAGCTACTATCTCTGTTAGGTCGCGAGCAGTATGGGCAGACACCTATTATTTCGGGCCACTACTATTCGTCGCCAATGGTTGATTATAGTCAAAAGAAGGAGTACTACTACGACACTGAGACAAAGAAGTATAAATCGAGGATGGTTGGTGATGCATCAAGTATTAAGTATGCTGCTGGAACAACAACACTATTCCCACGAATGCATAGCGATTTACACGAAGATGCGTATCGTAACTGGGTTGATATCAAAGGTCGCAATGTGAATACTGAGACGGGGGTGGTAAATATTCCAACATTTGCTGAAAATGTATCATTCTTCCTAAATTATCAGGTAAGCCATATGTACTGGCGATACTTCTTATGGAATTTCGTAGGCCGACAAAATGATTTCGAGGCTGATGGTGGTATACTCAAAGGTAACTGGGTATCGGGTATTAAGTTTATCGATGAAATGAATGTTGGAAACTTAGATAAAATGCCTGAGCACCTAAAAAATAATAGGGGCTACAATAAATATTTCTTCTTACCTTTCCTACTAGGTGTTGCTGGGCTATTTTGGCAACTAAAGAGAGATAAAGACAATTTTAATGTTGTTATGTTCCTATTCCTAATGACAGGTTTAGCAATTATCTTATATGTTAATCAAACTCCAGACCAACCTCGCGAGAGAGACTATGCTTATGCTGGTTCGTTCTATGCATTCACCATTTGGATTGGCTTGGGGGTATTGTGGCTATTAAATATGTTAGCGAAACTTAAACCGCTAGCAGATAATAGTAAAGTTAGGCTTATTGTTACATCGGTGTTAGCTTTAAGTGTACCTGTTATTCTAATTGCCGAGAACTGGGACGATAACGATAGAAGCAATAGATATTTTGCTCGTGATATAGGATATAACTATCTCGAATCAACTCTGCCAAACTCGATTATTTTACCTTATGGTGATAACGATACTTTCCCTTTATGGTACAATCAAGAGGTAGAGGGTGAGCGTTTAGATGTTAAAATATCTAACCTTAGCTACCTTGCTAGCGACTGGTACACTAATCAGATGCTTGAGCGCACAAACGAGGCTGCTCCTATTAAATT
>CAYJHM010000151.1:0-5047 GCA_964369935.1 uncultured Rikenellaceae bacterium | reverse complement strand
AGTTCCGCAAACGGGTAGGCGTGAACCGTGAGCATAGCACAGCTCAAGGATATGAGATATCGTGTAAGTTTGCGGCACAGTTTATTAAGCATAAGTATAATGTTGATGATATACCAATTCGTAATCTTGATTTTTCTTTTATTGAGGCGTATGATTTCTATCTTAAAATAGAACTAAAGCGCAAACCAAATACAGTATTAGAAAAAGTTCGCCATCTACGCAAGATTATAAAAATGGCTATAAACAAGGGTGTTATAACAAAAGACCCTTTTGATGGCTACACCCCTGAGCGACCAAAGGCAGAACAAAAGTATCTTACACGTGAAGAGTTAGAAAAAATTATGAATACCCCTTTAGACCATCCTAACAGATACCTCACACGAGATGTTTTTCTCTTTAGCTGCTTCACAGGTATGTCGTATCGAGATATGTGTAACCTTACAGAGAACAATATCATAACAGCTGAAGATGGTGTTAAGTGGATAATAACAACACGACAAAAAACAGGTACCCCTTGCCATATTCCGCTCTTACCACTGCCGTTGCAGATAATAGAAAAGTATCGAGGTCTCACCAAAGATGGAAAGGTGTTATTGATGTTAAGTTGTAGTAGATTGAATAAAAACCTAAAAAAGATAGCTCAAATTTGCGGTATTGAGAGACGATTAATCCTGCATCAAGGACGACACACATACGCCTCGGAAATTACACTATCACAAGGAGTTCCTATTGAGAGCGTAAGCCTAATGTTGGGACATCGTAGCTTACGAACTACGCAACTATACGCCAAAATAACAAACGAGAAAATTGGAGAGGATATGAGCAAACTACAAAACAGAATAGAGAATAAATATCAACTAAATCAATTATAAAAATGAAGAGTAGAAGTACATTTGCGGTTTTATTTATATTGAACCGCTCGAAGATGAAGAAAAACGGATTATGCCCCATCTTAGGGCGTATCTCTATTGATGCTAAGGCTGTACAGTTCAGTACTAAATTAGATGTAGCACCCTCAGATTGGAGTGCAAAGTTAGGGCGAACTATAAACAGTCGTGAAATAAATAATCGTTTAGACTCTTTCGTACAAGAGATTGCGGTGTATTATAATGAGATACTGGAGAGTAAAGGATATGTAACGGCAGAACTTGTTAAAAATGCACTTTGTGGCATAGGGCGTAAAGAGACGATGTTACTTGCGCTATTTGATGAACACAATGAGGAGTTTGATAAACGTGTTGGTGTAGATAGGGTAGCAGTCACAGCTGAAAGTTATCATCGTACTCGTAAGCATCTTGCAGCATTTATTAAACAGAAATATGATGTTGAGGATGTTTCATTGAAATCTTTAGATTTTGAGTTTATAGATAAGTTTGATCTATTTATGCGTATTGAGAGAGGGTATAGCAATAATTTTATACTTGGGCAGATAATATCACTACGCAAGATTATTCGTAGGGCAATATCTCAAGGGACGCTACACAAAGATCCTTTTTATTTGTACGAGGCACGACCGACCCTTGCCAAACGTAGGCACCTTACTATGGAGGAGATTGAGCGAGTTATGGCGGTGACAATTGAATCACCAAGAGTCTGTTTTGCTCGTGATATGTTTGTTTTTGCGATGTTTACGGGTCTGAGTTATGTAGATTTGAAGAGTCTATCTACTCAATATATATATCAAGATAGTGATAATAAGTGGTGGATAAAGATAAATCGTCAAAAGACAGGTAGTGAATGTGTTATTCAGTTGTTGAATATACCGTTGAGAATAATTGATAAGTATAGAGATGAGCGCAAAACGGATAAAATTTTTAATATGCCAAGCTTGACAGATATTTGTCGCAAGTTACGTGAAATTGAGAAGCTAGCAGGTGTGAAGCATATCAATTTCCATATGAGTCGCCATAATTTTGCCGTAAACTGTATAAACAATGATGTGCCGATTGAGACTATCAGTCGAATGATGGGGCACTGTTCGATTAGTACCACGCAGATATACTCTAAAATATCGAATAATAAGGTTAATAGGGATATGAAGAGTCTTGCGGCTAAGATAACGGATCGTTTCACTGTTTACGAAGATGTAGAAATGCCAGTAGGTATTAGATTAAATTAGATTTTTTAACGCAAAATAATTTGATAATGAAAAGAGATATAATAACAATTAGCGATAATGGTGCAGTGAATGTACCAAGTAATAATATAATGATGACGGATTATGAGATTGCACAACTATTGGGTGTTACTGTGCCATTCGTACGTGGAGCTATCAAGCGACTTTTGAAAACTCGCCACGTGGCTGATTGTGGTGGTGGCATAGTTTCGGGGCACTCTATTATTCCTGAGTTTTATGGTTTAGAGGTTATTATTACTGTTGCCTTTCAAGTGGTTAGCTATCAATCTGATATTTTTCGTAAATGGGTAATGCAAAAGATGATGCAATCTAATAGTAGGTCTATATTTATTGGGTTTAATAATGCGAAAGACAATATTTTTTGTTAATCCCCTCACTCATTATCGTATCGGTGGCAAAGAAATGGCTTTGCTACGGAAAAGTAGTCAAGAACAAGCCCTGTCGGGTTGAGCAAAGCTCAATACTTGCCTATTCCTACGCCAAAGCCATAGAGAGCCACAGAGACGACAACGACTGAGGCGATGATAAAGCATAGAAATCAAAAATAGTAAAAGCCGAGCACACTTGAATTTCAAGTCGTTCGGCTCTTTTTTGTTTTAGTGTTAATGTGCTTAAGACTCCAACTTTTTTCGGCTCAGATCAGCATAGCTATTAGGCTCGGAAAGCCTTAACATAATACTTTTCGATAAATTTCTGAATATCCGATTCTCGATAAAGAACTTTGCCCCTCTTCTCAAATTGTAGATAATCAATTTTACCACTACTGCGCCACTCTTGCGTGGTCCTATCACTTACTTTAAGCCTCTCGCAAAGCTCAACATCCGTAATAAATACCTCATCACATAGTTGTCGTTTAGATTGTAATTTTGATAGCTGGTCTAAACTGCTCATTAATCGCTCTACAGTGGAAAGAAACCTTGTTACTCTCTCACTCTGTGTTGTAATCACCTCTGCCATTATGCTACACTCTTTAAAAGGTTCATAACATCTTCGGAGCGGTACAAAATCACGTTACCGATTTTTGTGTAGCTGATTCTACCGCTATCTCGGTAGTGTTGTAGTTGGCGTTTCTGCAGATTTAAAATCACACATACCTCGCCATTTGTTAACCACTCTTGCAAACCATTACTGTTTGCACATTTACACAATTGCTCTATTTTATTTGTTAGAGCATCAAATGCTGCCATCATTTTATCGAAGGCAGATTTTTCGATATTTAAAATATCCATCTCTTTTTTAGTTTTAGAATGTTATCTGTGTAGGTAACTAAGCGTCCTACACTTCCGCATTCCACTAAAATCCAAAAAGTAAAAATTGAAAAAACTTTCGCCTTATCCAAGGGCGAACCACTAAATTTCGAGTACAAAGATAGTAAATATTTTTCAAATAAAATCATTCGTTAAATACAGTTCAACGTTATTGGTTCTTTTTCGCTAAATTGCCCCACTTTGCACAGTTGCTGGAGAGCGATTGTTATATCTTCTAAATAAACCTTACCAAATAGACCAATTAGCAATAAGACGCACATAAAACACAGTGTAGCAATGCTATATAGTGCATTATATAGAATGATGCAGAAGCGTAATCAAACTGAGCTAAATTGCTTGTATATATTAAATTAATCTATTTATTTAGCTCTCGATAACGTGTAAAATCAATCATTTTTACACACAAATAGTAATAATTAAAATAATAAGATTATGTACAAAGAGAATTATGAGAATACTCAATACACAGAGTATAATGAGCAGGGTGAACAGCCTAAGCGCACCACACCAAAACAACGCAAGGCATCAATGGAGGAGTATAAACAAACTTTTCTAACTACTCCAAAGATAGTTGATAGACAGCCTGTGTTTATCAGCCGAGATTTACGTGATAAGTTGGATGTAGTAACTAGACGTATGGGAGACAGAAAAATGAGCGTATCGGGATTCTTGGAGAATCTCACAAAACATCACCTAGAACAATATGATGAGGATATAGAGCAATGGAAGCGATTATAGTTAGCATACTGTGCTCAATACAATAGAATTATTGGTGTGCTGTTGATGTAATAATGTGATGTAGTAATGTAATGTGGTACATTATTGTGTTATAACGTCACAACAACATAACGTTATATTGTTATAATATTATAACGTTATAACGGCACATTAGCATTAAGGTTAAAGTTTAATAGGCAAGGTGTGTTTTCTGATGCAGAAAACCTTTTGAGGAACTCAAAAGCCTTGCCCCATTTTAATGGGGTGATACACTCCGAAGTCGTATATCATAAATAAATCACAAATAAAGTATGAATAGAATCAAGAATAAAGCAGGTGGCAGACCACCAAAGATAGATCCAGCGACACATCGCATAACGGTCAATTTCAACGCTAGAGAGCAAGCAGATTTTCTAACAATGTTCGAGAGGTCAGGCGAGAAAAGTATGGCTTCGTTTATCAAAGCACGAGTTTTTAACAAGGAGTTTCGAGTTGTAAAAGTAGATAGAACAGCCCTCGATTTTTGCCAACAACTAAGCTCACTACATAACCAATTTCGAGCTATCGGGCGCAATTACAACCAAGTAGTGGTAGCACTAAAGCGAAGTTATAACGACGCTGAGGTACGAGAAAGGCTGAGATTATTGGAAACTTTCACAATGAATCTATATAATATTGGTACCCAAATAACCCACCTAACAGATAAATTTAAATACAAATATGGTCGCAAAAATTAGCTCAAGTGCATCACTAGGCAGTGCTCTAGCATATAATATTAATAAAGTAACCAAAGGCGAGGCGGAGGTTTTATCAGCAAATAAAATCTTCATCCCTGCCGATGGTAAATTTAAAACAGTTGATGTTTTAAATGATTTCGAGACCTTTATGCCTCCGAGATACCGCACAGAAAACCCAACTTTTCACG
>CAYJHM010000150.1:0-5084 GCA_964369935.1 uncultured Rikenellaceae bacterium | reverse complement strand
ATTAATTCACCCATAGGTGATTATTATAAATTTGTGTCTGAGTTACATACGACAAATGAGAAACAAATTATAAACGTATGAAAAAATTATTACTTTTGGCTCTACTTGTTGGAGCGTTCACCTCCTCATATGGTCAGAACGAAAAGCGTGACGTAGCTATTGAAGAGGTGGTTATTGTAGGATACGGAGAGAGTGTTGAATTGGAAGAGTCGCTTTCGTCGGTTGCTCGTTTAGGTTCAGAGAGTTTTGATAACCCAGCCACTGCAAACTTTTTCGATGCCATTGCAGGAAAATTAGCAGGGTTATCGGTTATCACCTCGTCGGGTGCTCCAAATAGATTAAGGGGTGTAGGCTCGATAAACGCAACTAGCGAACCTCTTATTGTTATAGATGGAATATCGGTTGATTCGAGAATTGCACTAATGCTAAATGTTAATGATATAGAGAGTGTTACTGTTCTAAAAGATGCTACTGCTAGTTCGATTTATGGAGCTAGGGGGGCAAATGGCGTTATATTTATATCTACTAAAAGAGGGAGTTACAATTCGAAACCACAAGTTACATTTTCAAGTAGTTACTCTTTATCTTCGCCCGTAAAGTCGAAATTATCACCTATGAGTACGCAGCAGCACACTACATTCTTAGAGGATTTACAGATGATTGATAATGCAACCGCCGAAAATATGCGTCAATTAGGGGATTATGATTGGCAATCGTTACTATTCAATCGTGCAGCACCAACCTATCAAGCTAACCTATCGGTTAGTGGTGGCTCGGATAGTAGTAGGTACTATTTCTCGACAAGCTATTTCGATTCTGAAGGTGTGACAGTTGGTTCGGAGATGGATAGGTTTACCTTTAGATTGGGTGTTGATAGTAAAATTAGCTCTTCGCTTAAAGCGGGTGCATCGGTGGCTTTGGGGTACTACGATGCGGCTAATACCTTGGGCTTTGCAAGTGATACACGCTACGAGTGGTTTGTTAATCCTGTTATTGGTTCGATAATGATACCATCATATCAGAACCCATATGATGATAACGGTGAGCCCCTATTGCTGTTACCCCATACAAATAACTACCCGTCGCCTTTGATGATGGATGAGATGTTTCCACGTTCGGAGAGTGAATTAAATATTAGTGGTTCGTTATTTTTAGAGTATAAACCACTAGATAACCTTACTGTTCGCTCGCAATTTGGTGGTAATGGTTATCTGTTTACTACACTTAACGGGGTGTCTCCTCTATATCCACATACGGGAGGTCAAGGCGAGTTGATTGAGACAACAGATTTATTCTATACTCTTACATTTACTAATAGTGCAGAGTATAATTATAGTGCCAATTTAAGTGATTTTGGATTTCTATTAGGTTACGAATCAATATACGATAATCTTTCAACTACCCAGCTCAGTGCTTATGGAATCACCGATGCAAGGTATATGAATATCGGAGCGGGTGCATTATCAGATGTTACTAACTACAATAAGAGTGTGTCGGTGTTTTCATCGCTATTTACTCGCCTGAATTATAACTATAACAAAAGATATTTTGCCGAACTATCACTGCGTCGTGATGCCTCGTCTCGTTTTGGTGAAGATAATCGAAATGCTCTGTTCTATTCAGTTGGGGCTATGTGGCGCATTAAAAGCGAGGAGTTTATGCAATCGATATACTATATTAATAATCTCGATTTAAGGGCAAGTTATGGTACCTCGGGTAATGCTTCTATTGGAAATTATCAACAGTATGCTACTATGTCGAATGTTGGGTATGGTGGTTCGAATGGTTGGAGGCTCACCTCGCCAGGAAATAGCTCGTTAGGTTGGGAGCATCAATCAGCGGTTAATCTATCGCTTAGTGGTTGTTTGTTTGATAAGGTTAATTTTGTTTTCGAGTATTATAACCGCACCACCTCGGATATGTTGCTTGATATGCCTGTATCAATCACTACGGGGTTCACCTCGCAATTGCGAAATGTTGGCTCAATGCGGAATAGTGGGGTTGATGTATCGTTAGGTATCGAAATATTTAATAACAGAGATTGGAGTATCTCACTAGCAACAAATTTTAACTATAACAACAATACAATATTAGAATTATATAATAACGAAACTTCGATTTTAGCAGGTGATGTTAATATTTTAAGTGTTGGACACTCGTTTGGAACCTATTATATGAAGGAGTGGTTAGGTGTTAATCCCGAGAGCGGCGAAGGGCAGTATAACGATGGAGAGGGAGGTGTAGCTACCACTACTAACGTGCCCCCTGTGTTGATTGATAAGTCGTGGATTGCCCCTTATAGTGGAGGTTTAACTGTTAATGTAGCTTACAAGAAATTTTCGTTAATAGTAGATGGGGTCTATGCTTTAGATAGATATCTATGGAACAGGAATCTATTTTTTACGGAGAATATTATCTTCTTAAACCCAGTAACAAATCAATCGTCAGGCTTTTTAGATTACTGGAAAGAGCCAGGGGATAATAGTCGTTATCCATCATTAGAGTGGCAATTTGCCGAAGCCGGTATGGGTGGATATAACAGTAGTCATACTTTAGAGAATGCCTCGTATTTTAGACTGAAAAATTTAGAGATAGGTTACACCGTAAATAGCTCGATTCGTTTATGGGCTAGTGCACGTAATCTATTTACTATATCGCCATTTAGGGGCTTCGATTCAGAGTTAGATAGTTATATAGCAACAGATGATTACCCTAATAGTCGCCAGTTTACTTTGGGTATAGAGTTGAAATTTTAATTAGTAAAGAGATGAGAAAATTATATATATTAGTTACCGCCTTAATCGTTTGTTCGTGTTCGCTTGATCAGTACGATAAAACAAACTTAGATTACAGTAATGCAAAAACAAAGAGCGACCTTGAAGGTATACGTAGTGGTGCTTACTCGATGGCCGCATATCTGTTTACTGGAACAAATGCTTACTTTACCGACTATATGAGTGATATGTTTCTAGGGACTATTCATGCTGGGGGTAGGGGTGCCTCGTATCTCGATGTAGCACTTTCATCTAACGATTCGAATGTTAAAGCTATGTGGGGTGATGCTTACCGTACTATTGCACGTGTAAATTCGTTCCTCGATAAGGTGGATAGTGTTAATGATGACGATGATGAACTTCTTCAATGGAAGGGTGAGATGTATCTTCTGCGTGCTATGATGTACAGAGAGCTAGCATTGCGTTTCTGTAATGATTACGATCCCCAAACAGCATCAAGTAGTTACGGTGTGCCGATAATTAAAACGTTAGATGTTGAATACTCAGGTGGGAATAGAGGTAATCTTGAGGCTTTATATGATTTTATTAATAGCGACATAGCAAGTGCCGAAGCACTACTTACGCAGGGGGGTAAAGCTGGTTCAATATACCTTACCTCTGATTGTGTAACAGCGTTTAAGGCGCAAGTTGCTCTAGATATGCACCGATATAGCGAGGCTGTAGCCTATTGTAATACGCTCATATCAAATACAAACTATTCGCTGTCTGTTTCACGTGATGCACTCTTGTCGCTTTGGGGTGAGGATAGTTCGAACGAGATAATTTTTATGTTCGATCTAACCCAAGGAGATAGTAATCCTGAATTGCCATTTACTATTGCGTTGCCCGACAATAAAGACCTGAGTTTCTTTGATGTAGTAGCTTACCAGAGTAAAGCTAGTGTTACTCTTTGTGGTTGGTTATATGGTCTATATGAAAGTATCGATTGGCGTTTAGGTTCGTATGTTAAAGATGGGGATATATCTTCTCCTACTCCTGGTAGCACCGCCATAAGAGGTTCGTTTATGTCTAAATTTTCAGGTGCAGCCAACCTGCAAGAGTCGCCAGGGGTAGCTATTTACAGAAATCGCCCTAAGGTGTTCACATTAGCCGATATATACCTTATAAAAGCCGAGGCGGAGCACTTCATAAATAGTGATGCAGCCTCGACACTGAGCGAATTTCGTAGTCGTAGGGGGTATGGTGCTAATAGTGTAGTGTCGAGCGGAGCTGCCCTATTAAAAGCTATTCAAGATGAGTGCGCAATGGAGTTTGTAGGCGAGGGGCGTCGTTTGAGCGACTTGAAACGCTGGAAAGTTGGGGTAAATAGAGATGTAGATAGCCGATTCTCCTCTATCGAATCTATTATTTCTACAACAAAAATGGAGGTTCAAGCAAGCCACTGGAGCCTTACTCTTCCTATTCCAAGTACAGAATTTTCACTAAACACCGAACTTAGAGGGCAACAAAATAGTGGCTATTCGGAATAGCATAAAAAATACTACCCCCATTTTTGATAATATATTCAAAAATGGGGGTAGTATTTTGTTGTATAATAAATCGTTAATCGTTTGGGCGAATCATTGTAACATCGTATCTTGCTGTTCCCCTCTTCATAACCGAATTTTGATCGTAGAATTGAACCTTAACAGGGTCGTATATAAATCTATTCTTTGTTATGTCTACACCAAGATCATAGTTTGTAGTTGCAGGGTCGTAATAGGTGTAGAATGTCTTTTTTAAGGTTTCATCATAACCCTTACCAACAATTAATACGTAGTGATCGGTAGTGCCCTCGTTCTGCCCGTAGTTGATAGTGTGATTTACCCCAACAATTATTGGGCGGTTCGCTTTTAAATGTCTGTCGATACACTCTACGGCACTTTGGTATAGCTTTTTGTTGTCGTTAGTAGTGTACGCTAGCTTAGTGTTTGGCTTTGCGCCAACCTCCTTCATAAGTAGCATAACCTCCTCGAGATTGACAAAGTTAGTTAGCCCATGCTTTTTTAGCATATCTATACACATTTTAAGGCAACTCTCTCTCTTTTCTAAATCGTAGGGTACAAAGTACTTCTTATCTACTATTGTGAGAGGGATAGTGCTTTTTGAAACGGATGCCTTAGGCTTTGCAGTTGGTTGTGTTGTAGGTGTTTTTGAAACGGCACTATTTTTAGGTGCTTCTGTCTTTTTAACAGCTTCAACACTCTTAATTTCTTCCGTTTTTTTAGGCTCGTTAGAGCTTATTTCAGATGCCTGATTGTTAGATTGAAATAATTCAACAAAAAAGTCATCAATTTTAGCTTTAACATT
>CAYJHM010000149.1:0-5084 GCA_964369935.1 uncultured Rikenellaceae bacterium | reverse complement strand
GGGTAAAATTTTTACTATTTACTCTATTCTAAGCTACTTAGGTACTTTTCGCAATCAATTGCTGCTATCGCACCACTTCCTGCCGCTATGATTCCTTGACGATATACGTTATCTTTAACATCACCTGCTGCAAATACCCCCTCAACGTTAGTGTGAGACGAGAAACCCTCTGTTAAGATATAACCCTCTTCGTTCAGTTTAATAAAATTTTTAAACACTGCTGTATTAGGATTATGCCCAATAGCTAAGAAGAATCCATCAATATCAATAGTACGCTCTACCCCATCGTTACCAACTAGAAGTGCCCCTATTACACCATCCTCGTCGCCTAGAACCTCTTTGGTATTATGTTCGAAAATTATTTCAATATTCTCGGTGCGGAATACCCTCTCTTGCATAGCTTTCGAAGCACGTAGATAATCTTTACGAACAATAAGATAAACCTTACGACATAAGCCTGCTAAATATGTTGCCTCTTCGCAAGCAGTGTCGCCACCACCCACAACTGCTACATCTTTCTTACGGTAGAAAAAACCATCACAAGTAGCACATGCAGATACTCCCATACCTCTGTACTTATCTTCACTCTCAAGACCTAAATAGCGAGCGGTTGCACCTGTAGCGATAATAACACTGTCAGCTTCAATCTGCTGATTATCATCTATTGTTAATGTAAATGGCTTTTTCGAAAAATCAACATTCGTAACTAACCCTGCTCTTAGCTCGGTTCCAAATCTCTCGGCCTGTAATCTTAAATCCTCCATTAACTCTGGACCAGTAACCCCTTGCGGATAACCTGGAAAGTTATCAACCTCAGTTGTTGTTGTCAGCTGCCCACCTGGTTGAATACCGTGGTAAATTACTGGGTTAAGATTAGCTCTTGCAGCATAAATTGCTGCTGTGTAGCCCGCTGGGCCACTACCTACAATTAAACATTTTACTCTTTCCATATCATTTATATATTTATATTATTTTACAAATTAATTAAGCTATCAAACTCCGTTGCCTCTATCACCATCTGCTTTAGAGCATCATATATGCCACGCTTATAGAAGTTATTATTAATAGCAAAGGTAATTTCGCGCTTTGCGTTCACCTCTTTACTTAATGGAATAACTTGGTTAACAGCGGAGTTGTTAATAAATGGAATCATCATCTGCGGAATAATAGTCATTTTATCCGAGTTATCAACCATTCGCATTATTGTCTCTAGCGACCCACTCTCGAAAAGCACATCACCCTTATGATAAATCTGTCCATCGCACAAATTAAGAATTTGACTACGTAAACAGTGCCCATCAGGCAGCAGAAGTAGCTCGTTTACGTTTATCTCGCTTGGATTAACCTCCTTTTTACCATAGAATGGGTGTTTTTTCGAAACATAAAGATATAACTTATCACTATATAAAACCTCCTCCGAAAGTTGATTATCGGTTAAAAATCCACCTGCTAACATTCCAATATCTACACTACCATTAAGAAGAGCACGCTCGATTTGATAAGTATACATCTCTTTAACCTCCACTTTGATACCTTTATATCGTTTAGCAAACTGAGGCACAAATTTATGTAGCACATACGGCGATATTGTAGGTATAACTGCAAGAGTTAATGTACCTTTAATCTCATTCATCTGTTCGTGCACACGCTCTTTAATGGCATAAAATTCTGATAGCGAACGGTTCATCTGTTCGACAAGCAGTTTACCTATCTCCGTAGGAACAATCGGTTTACTAGACCTATCCAACAAAGTAACCCCTAGCTCTTCCTCCAGATTTTTTATCTGGGTACTAAGCGATGGTTGGGTCACAAAGCATTTCTGCGTTGCTGCCGAGAAGCTGCCGCAGTTAATTACAGCAAGTAAATATTCTATCTGTGTTATAGTCATAGGCGCAAAGATAGGAAATTTTATTCTGTTTTCAAAAACTTTTTTTTTATTTTTGGGCTAAATATTGCATAATTCATTATATTTGTATTCTATTAAATTATATATAAAACTATAATGTATGAGTGAAAGAGGTGGGTTTAGATCAAAATTCGGATTGATAGCAGCAATCGGCGGGTCGGTTGTTGGATTAGGTAACATTTGGCGTTTCCCATATTTAGCGGGCGAGAATGGCGGCGCAGCCTTTATATTGATATATCTAGGGATATGTCTATTTATATCGGTACCTGTTATGATATCCGAGCTATCTATCGGCAGGCGAGGGGGCAGCGATGTTGTTGGTTCGTTTCGTAAATTAGGAGGCTCTCGTTGGTGGAGTTCCGCAGGTTATGTTGGTGTTTTAGCCTCGTTTTTTATGCTCTCATTCTACTGTGTGATAGGCGGTTGGTCTCTCCATTTCGTTAAAGAATCATTATTAGGTAAGTTGGCAGGTCTTAATAGCGGAGAGATTGAGTTTGCGCTCGATAGATTTGTAAATAGTGGCTGGGAGCCTATTGTATGGACTATTATATTTGTGTGCGCCTCTACATTTATTGCTCTACGAGGTATTGAAAAGGGGATTGAGCGTTACAATAAAATATTTATGCCTATGATTGTAATTATTTTATTAGGTATGTTTATCTACTCTACTTCGATGAAGGGTTTTGGTGATGCTATCTCATTTCTATTTAATCCCGACTTCTCGAAAGTGACTCCACGAGTAGTTCTCGATGCTCTAGGGCAATCATTCTTTTCGCTCAGCCTAGGAATGGGAACAATGATAACCTACGGCTCGTATGTTAATAAACAGCGAAATCTTGGTCGTTTATCTGTTACTATCTCAGCTGCCGACATGCTTATAGCTATCCTATCAGGATTAGCCATCTTCCCTGCAGTCTTTTCAATGGGTATTAATCCCACCTCAGGTCCCGAATTAGTATTTGTCACACTCCCTAGTGTGTTTAACCAAATGGGGTTAGGGTTTATCTTATCTATCATATTCTTTTTTCTACTATTTTTTGCTGCTGTCACCTCGTCGGTATCACTTGTCGAAGTTATTGTAACATACCTAAAAGACAATTATCGCTTCTCTCGATTAAAGGCAATAATCACGCTCTCGTTAATCTTGTTTATATCGTGCTCTTTTTCCTCTCTTTCGCAGATGGAGGGCACAACACTAACAATAGCAGGAGTAACAGTATTCGACTTTTTCAGTAATGCAAGTAGCAATCTATTAATGCCTATCGGAGGAACTATTTCTGTAATATTTGCTGGGTGGGTTATGAGCAAAAAATTATTAAAAGAGGAGCTAACAAACAGTAATACAATAAAAATACAGATATATGGTGCTCTGCTTTTCTTGATTAGATTTGTAGCACCACTATTTATAATAATACTATTCCTTAACTTATTAGGTATAATTTAATGATTGAAACAATTATTGCAAAAGAGCTAAATATAGCTCAGAAACAGGTAGAGGCAACCTTGAAATTATTAAACGAAGGAGGCACTATTCCATTTATCAGCAGATATCGCAAAGAGGCAACTGGCTCGTTAGACGAGGTGGCTGTTGGTGATATTAAAGAGCGATTCGATAAGCTAACCGAACTGATAGCACGTAGAGATACAATATTATCGACAATAGACGAGCAAGGAGCACTCACCCCCGAACTGCGTAGTAGAATAGAGAGATGCTGGAACTCAACCGAGCTAGAGGATATCTACCTACCTTATAAACCGAAACGCAGAACACGTGCCACAATAGCAAAAGAGCGAGGGTTAGAGCCTCTTGCTAATATTATTATGGCACAAAACAGTGATAATATAGAGCGCAGCGCATCGCGATTTATTAATGATGGTGTTGCCAATACCGACGAAGCTATTGAGGGGGCTTGTGATATTATAGCCGAACGAATATCTGAAAACGAACACACACGTGAAAATATACGTAGGCTTTTTAGCAGCAGGGGCTCGCTTGCAGCAAAAGTAATTAAGGGCAAGGAGGACAACACAAAGTACAGCGACTATTTCAGCACTAACGACCCACTTAAAAGGGTCTCATCGCACCGCTTTCTAGCTATCGAGCGTGGACAGAGCGAAGGGGTCTTACGTGTAGGTGTTGAATTAGATAAAGAGGAGATAGAGGAGCGATTACACCGACAGTACATCAAACATAACTCTACTACTGCCGACATTATGCGTAGAGCCATAAAAGATAGTATTAAACGCCTACTCTACCCCTCACTTGAGAGTGCAGCAATCGCCTCTACTAAGGAGAGAGCAGATAATGAGGCTATCTCAATCTTCGAAGAGAATCTTAAACAATTACTTCTATCCTCTCCATTGGGGCAAAAGAGAGTGCTAGCTCTCGACCCTGGATTCAGAACAGGCTGTAAGGTTGTTGCCCTATCAAGCGAGGGGGAGCTACTAGCAAATGCAACCATCTATCCTCACCCACCGCAGAACAGATACGACGAGGCAACAAGCGAACTATTATCGCTAATAAATAAATATAAAATCGAGGCAATAGCTATTGGCGACGGTACAGCAGGGCGTGAGAGCGAGTCGTTTGTACGTAAAGCCATCATCAACCACAACGATATAACAGTATACATGGTGAGCGAAGATGGTGCTAGTATATACTCGGCATCGGAGGTTGCAAGGAAAGAGTTCCCCGACTACGATGTAACAGTACGAGGAGCTGTAAGCATAGGGCGCCGATTGATGGATCCCCTATCCGAACTAGTAAAGATAGACCCTAAATCGATAGGTGTAGGGCAATATCAACATAGTGTTGATCAGGTTAAGTTACGAGACAGATTAAATCGCGTGGTTGAGAGTTGCGTTAATAGTGTAGGGGTTAATATTAACACCGCATCGAAAGAGATTCTTACGCATATATCAGGATTAGGTAGCTCGTTGGCAGATAACATAATAGCATACCGCTCAGCAAACGGACGATTTACCGAGCGTAGTGAGCTACTTAAAGTTAAACGACTAGGAGCTAAAGCATACGAGCAAGCAGCAGGATTCTTACGCATAAAAGATGGTACTAACCCACTAGACAACAGTGCTGTACACCCCGAATCGTACCATATAGTAGAGAAAATGGCTAAGGATATGGGGGTAGATGTTAAGAATCTACTAGAAAGAGCAGATT
>CAYJHM010000148.1:0-5238 GCA_964369935.1 uncultured Rikenellaceae bacterium | reverse complement strand
AATATTATTATTTATGCCCTTTAATGGGCTATGTGTATTATCAGACTACAAAGATAATGTTTTTTGCGAAAATGCTATATATTTTTATAACATTTTCTACATATTAAATAAAAAAATAGGCAATTAAATTATATTAATTGCCTATCCATTATATTTTTGTTGTGCTAATTACTTTAACCACGCCTTACCTAGTGGAAGTAGTACTCTACCATAAGATTTATTAAGTAAAGCTGCTCCTGCACCATAAAAACTCAGAATTGATGTTAATAATTCGCTAATAGCTGCTAGTGTATGCCAACATCCTCCGCAACCTAATGTATCCATTGCTAAAGATAATAAAAGTACGTCGATACAAATCATTACTACAGACAAGAACGTATTTAGCCTAAATGCTGCAACTGTTACAAATAGCGAGAAGATTAAATAACCAACAAAAGCTACCCCTAGTTGCTTTACATCGGCTGTTGAAGCAAACCAATCGCCAAATACACCGCCTTTAATCATCCAACTAGCTGAAACACCTAACCAGAATAGGCCATAAGCCATAAATACTATCGAACCAAATAGATTATTATGCTTAAAATCATAAATACTTGCTATAATTTGAGCTATCGCTCCTAAAAAAATAGCCCACGGAATAACCATAGATGTACCATCTGTTAATCCCAACTTTTGCGATGCCGCCACAAGCGTCACCATTGCTAACCCCAATAGACCCAATGCTGTAGGGTCTGCCACCTCGATTTTTACGTTTTTTGTCTCCATTAAAAAGTTTAAAGTTTAAATTCAAGGCGCAAAGTTACCTCTTTTATTCTGATTTTTTTCTGAATTATTCAAAAATTTTATCATGTAAAATCTTTGTATTTTAGCCCTATATAGCGTTAGAGGCAATATATTAGTTAAAAAAATAATGTATTTGTTAATATAAAAACGCTTTTTGAGTTATCTTCAAAGAAAAAACCATTTTTAATCCAAAAATTATATATTTCATTTGGAAAATAGAAATTAATTAACTAACTTTGTCGAAAATTTAATATATATGAAAATACTACTGGTTGAAGATGATAAGGATCTTAGGGAATTAACTCTAAAATTCTTGATGGGCGAGAGATTTATTGTTGATGCAGCTGATTGCTACAAGAGTGCAACTCAAAAACTCGAACAAAATGATTATGATTGCATAATTTTAGACCTTATGTTACCTGATGGTGATGGTTTTACATTACTGCAAAGAATCAGAAAAATGCGTGGAACAGACGAAGGAATTATTATCGCGTCTGCACGTAATTCGGTTGACGATAGAGTAACTGGGCTTGAGTTGGGTGCTGATGATTTTCTTGCTAAACCGTTCCACCTCGACGAATTAAAAGCACGTATTAATAGTGTTGCTCGTCGTAAAATGAATGACGAAACAAAACCTATTACTTTTGGCAATGTAACTATCGAGCCAGAATCTTTCCAAACTAAAGTAGCAGGATTTGAGCTAGAACTTACTCGTAAAGAGTATGCACTATTATTATACTTTATCAACCGCCATGGTTCTATTCTTAGCAAAGAGAGTATTGCAGAGGGTGTATGGGGTGATTATGTATATCAACACCAAAGTTTCGACTTCATGTACACTCAAATCAAGAATGTGCGACGTAAACTAGCTAATGCAGATGCAAATATCGACATAAAAGCGGTTTATGGTTTTGGGTATAAGCTAATTGAGAAGGATTAATAAATTTTATTGTATATTAATTCAATCAAGTTGCATTATAGCAGCATATCTTGTTTCGTCGAAAATCTAATTGTGAATAAATGAAAATGGTTAAAAGGATATCTATAAGGATAGCGCTAGTTATGATACTAGTGCTAACTTTATGGTCTACAATCTTTAATAGCTCTGTTACTAGTGAGGTAAATAATGAAATTGATGGTATACTAGACAATTATGCCGAAAATACTGTTCGATTGTTACTTACAGGCAACGATGTACCACTAGAATTTAACAGTACATACATAAGCCACTCTCTCGAGACTGTTACCGAAGAGTATGCTAATACAACAGAACACATTTCATATCACAATGGCAATATTAAAATTAAACCCGACAATAAGGATATAGCATCACGTATACTGCATCTTATATTCAAAGATTCGAAAGATGAGTACTGGCTACTGAAAGTATCAACACCAACTGTTGATTCAGAAGAGTTAATGGCTGTAGTTACAGTTCAATTTACTATACTTTTTGTTGCAATACTCCTGTGTAGTGTATTGACTCCTATAGTGATGCTAAGACAGGGTATGGCTCCGCTCTACAAAATTTTACAGTGGATAGAAAGCGGCGATATTGCGAAAGGCGTTGTACCTCTTGAGCTGGATAAAAAAGCTGCTGGCGAACTAGTGCGTTTAAAAGAGGCGATTGTTGATGCAGCAATTCGCTCGCAGGAGGTTTACAACTATCAACGCCAAATAGTAGGTAATGCTTCGCACGAACTTCAAACACCTATAGCCATATGTAAATATAGGCTTGATTTACTAATTAAAACCCCGCTAAATGAAGAGCAATTAGCAACAGTTGGCGAAACTCAATCTACACTTCACTACATGTCTAGGTTAGTTAATGAGCTACTTACATTAACTAAAATCAATGGGGGGCAATATATTAACAAACAGCTAGTAAATATTACCGATTTAGTTGAATTATTAATTGAAGATTATCAAGAGATATACGAAGCAAAAGAGTTTACGTTTACAGTAGAGAAGGGCTCTGCCCCTATTGAGGTAACTATGAATGATGTATTAGCTCGTCTATTTGTAGCAAACATTCTACGTAATGCTTTTATTCATAATAACGAGCAAGGCATTGTGCGAGTAGATATTAAAGGCTCAAAATTAACCATATCGAACAGTGGTAAAAACGAGGAGTTACTCGAAGGTGAGATATTTGAAATATTCTATCGTGATTTAGATAAAGCGGGTTCGACAGGCCTAGGACTAGCGATTGTCAAGGCAATTTCAGACTCTTATTGCTTCCCTATAAAATATGCGTACGTTGATAATCTGCATACATTTACAATTAACTTCGAGGAGAAAGCATAGAAAATTATAAATTTTTAAAGGGTTCAGGCGGTATTCAGAATTTTATTGATAACTTTGCATTGATTTTCTAACTATTAATAGTTTTATTGGTGTGAAGAAGTTAATGACATTTATGATGATCGTATCGATACTGATGACAGCATTAGCAGTTAAATCATTAGTTGATACTGAGATATCTGCCAAAGTAGAGAATATGCCTGATCGCCTTCAAAAGTTCGTAAAAGAGCATTTTGAGGGGACTGCTATATCATTTGCCTATGTTAACAGAGAACTCACCACTAGAACATACTCTATTGTATTCGTAGATGGACGCAAAGTAACGTTTGATAGAAGAGGAAACTATATATTAATACGCACACTAAATGGGAATGTGCCAAATGTACTACCTAACAAAATAGCTCAATACATCATTTTCAATAACAGCCAACAGTCAATTATTGAGATAGAGCGCAAAAAAGATAATTTTGAGATTGTCTTAACTAATGGTGACGTATTCTATTTTGACGAATATGGTGACATTATATCAAAAGAGACCTACAATAACCTATAACTATTTCCATTAAATTTAGTAGTCTAAATTAATTAGGCTCGTTTTAACATGTAATTATTCACGTAAAATACAAGAATTATGAAAAAATTAATTGCTTCTTTAATTGGTGTATCTACTCTTATTGCTTGTGGAGACAAGAATGAAGATAATCCACCAGTAAGCCTCGTTCCATCAGTGGTGACTGAGGCATTTCAAGCCAAGTATCCTAACGCATCAAATGTTATGTGGGACATAAACAACACATACTACATTGCAAGTTTCACAAACACAAAGGCAGACAACACCAGCAGTGCTTGGTTTGTTGAGTCGGGCGAGTGGTGCATGACAGATAATGCATCAGACGAGGATTCTGTACCTACTGCAGTAAAAGATGCGTTCACAAGTTCTAAATACTCGGAAGGCACAATTGATGAGGTTGATGAAGTAGAGCGCAACGATGCTGAAACTCTTTATGTAATTGAGGTTGAAATGAGCAATGGCGCTGAGATTGACTTATACTACACTGCCGACGGAACTCTAGTAAAAGAGATTTACGAGCCAAATGATGATGATGACGATTATGATGATTTAATCACAAATAATCTTCCAGATGCTATCTCTTCGAAAATTAATGAGCTGTACCCTAACGCTACAATTATTGAAGTTGATAATGATGACAACGAGACAGAAGTAGAGATTCTTGATGGTAAGTTTAAAAGAGAACTTCAATTTAACAGCAGTAACGAATGGTTACAAACTGAAACCGAGATGGATTACACAGATTTACCTAGTAACATATCTAGTGCAATAGCTGAAAGCGAATATGCTAGCTACAAAGCTGACGATGATGTTGAACATATCGTAACTCCAACTAGCGAATACTATATTGTAGAGCTTGACTCGGATAATGATGATGTAGACCTTATGATTAAAGCTGACGGAACAATTTCTATCTACAATGACGACACAGATGACGATGATAGCGATACTGACGGAATCCCTAGCAGTGTAGTAGAATATATTGAGACCAACTACGCTGGTGCGATAATTGAGGATAACGAAATCGAGGACGGTAATTTAATTGTAGAATTTAAGCACGACAACAAAGATAAAGAGGCTGAATTTAGTGCAAATGGCCAGTGGATTAAGACTTATTACTCTATTAAGCTTAACGATCTGCCTCAAGCAATAAAAGACCAAGTACAAGAGCATCTATCGGCTCCTGATACAGAGCTTGAAGATATATACTATGTAACGAATTCGGAAGGAAACAAATACGTAGTACACATCGAAAAAGATGACGAAGATGAAGATGAGGATATGGTATTAGAATTTGAAGCATAATTCAATAAACACAAAAGAGAGGCTTGAAGATACTTCAAGCCTCTCTTTTGTGTTTAGGCTAATTCGCAAAACTCTAGTTCAAGAAGGCTTTTCCCATAAGCACGTCATCTGCGGCACATTCTCTTACTCGCAAGAGTAATGCACCACAGCTAACGCACTTATGGAAAAAGCGAACACTATGGGCTGCGTTCAAAATAAAATATTACCCCCATTTCTGAGGTAATTCTCAGAAATGGGGGTAAATATTAGCTTTTAGTTATTTTAACAGATTGTAA
>CAYJHM010000147.1:0-5246 GCA_964369935.1 uncultured Rikenellaceae bacterium | reverse complement strand
TAATTGACCTTTTTAAGGGACGACTAATTATTATAAATTTATGCTTCGTTTCATAGGTAAAAAACAAACAGGAGTTCCTTACTAGGCATAGCTAGCAGGAACCCCCAATATTTAACTAACTTAATAATTAAGCACTCTTATACTTCTCTAGCTGCTTCTTTAGAGCATCGATAGCTAAATCTACCGCCTCTTCAAAAGTTTTGCACTGCTTCTCAGCAACTAACTTATCACCAGGAAGAGCAATGGTGATAACTGCAATCTTATTTCCGTGCTCGTCATCTTTCTCTAACTTAAGAGTCACATCCGCCGAAATAATACCATCAGCAAACTTATCAATTTTAGCTAGTTTATTTTCAATAAATTCTAATAATTTAGTATCTGCATTAAACTTTAATGATTGAATCTTAATGTTCATAATTAATCCTCCTATTTTTTAGTTTTTAATTTAGTGGCCCTTGGATGAGCCTTTTTATACTTTTCAAGCAGTATGCCAATATTATTGTGGGTGTATATCTGAGTAGCTGATAGGTTAGAATGCCCCATTAACTCCCTAACACTCTCAATACCAACGCCCCCATTGAGCAAATGAGTAGCAAATGTATGACGCAAAACGTGCGGACTACATTTACCCTCTACTCCCATCGAGGTAAGCATCTGATTTACAACCCTATAAACCTCGCTCCTGCTGATAGTACGTCCTTTCTTTGATAAAATTAGTGATTTTTTTCTAAATTCAAAAACTTTTTCACATATTTTTAAGTAATTTTTTAACTTTTTTTCTAAAATAGCAACTAAAGGAATAATTCTTTGCTTTCCACCCTTGCCTGTAACCTTAACTTCTAGGTTGGTGAAAGAGATATCATCAACATCAATCGAAATTAATTCAGAAACCCTTACACCTGTTGCATAGATAAAAAGAACAATAAGCGAATCGCGCTCAACAACAAAATCATCAGTGATCTCCAATAGCCCATCTTTTGCCCTCTCCATATCGCTACGGGTCACAAAGTTAGGAATGGTTTTTTGCCTCTTTACTAATGATAGTTTATCAGTGGGATTAGAAGTTATAACCCCGCACCTTACCCCATAACAAAAGAGAGACTTAAGAGTTGATATCTTACGATTAACCGAACTACTTTTAAGCCCACTCTGCATAAGATGCATCACAAAGCTACGTAGCTCGATTGCTGTGATTTGCGTTAAAACAAACTCATTATAATCAATACCACTATATAGCAAAAACTGACGGATGTCGCTTATATAAGCCTCAACCGTCAGTTTCGAGTAATGTTTCTCAGCAGTTAGATAATTTTTGAACCTCTCAACTATCCCCACTAGAAATATTATTTACCAGCACAAAAATGTACTAGTGATTTATTACTACATATTCTCCTCTCTACGTAGCTGCTCTACATAGATAGCCTTCTCCATCTTACGTCTGTTTCTAACAGATGGCTTAAGGAATTGCTGACGAGAACGTAACTCTTTAAGTGTTCCTGTCTTTTCGAATTTTCTCATAAATTTCTTAAGGGCTCTCTCTAAGTTTTCTCCCTCTTTGATTGGCATAATAATCATATCTGTACTTTTTTTTTAAAATTAAATCTTGTTAATAATTGAATAAAACTGTTTACGGGCTATACCCCACAATAAGTAAGAGCAACCCCTTACCTATATACTTTAATTATTACCGACACATTCGGCTTAAATTTAGCAAATTTATTAGAAACAACTAACAAACTAGCTATTAACAGTTTAACCTCCCTTCAATTAATATTTTACTGCAAAGTTAGCAACTATTTATTAAATTACAAAATTTTTAGACCAACAATTTATATTTTTATATATTACTAGCAGCTAACAACCTGATTTTATTTATCATAGCTACAAAGCCATTAGCCCTTGTAGGAGATAAATTCTCCTTCATTCCAATCTCTTCGATAAAGTGTAAATTAGCACTTAAAATCTCCTCAGGTGTATGACCATTATACACCCTTAAAAGAAGAGCTACCAGACCTTTAACCAAAATTGCATCACTATCTCCTGTAATCTGTAGAACTCCATCATTCATTTCAGCATCAATCCACACACGCGACTGACAGCCGTCAATCAAATGGTCGTTATCTTTTAACTTCTCATCTATCTTAGGTAAGCTATCGGCAATCTCGATTAAGTAGGCGTACTTATCCATCCAATCATCAAAAACTGAAAACTCCTCAATTATCTCATTTTGTATCTCATCTATTGTTGCCATAATTCTTTTTTTTGGTGCAAACTTTGCGTTCTTTCATCTAAAATTCGAGTACAAAGATAACTCTTTTTTTACAAAATACAAAATAACATTCAACTACCTAAAAATCAATACATTTAAAAAATAAATTGTAGATTTTACAAATATTTCACAAAAAAAAGTATTGTAATTTTCAAAATTATAGTTACCTTTGTATAAAAATAGAAAGAATTTCAAATTAAATACTGTAAATGTATGAGTACTAAATTACTAACAAAATTATCTGTGCTGGCAGCTGTAATTGGCATGTTGGCCACTACATCGTGTGTTGATTCTCAATATAATCTTGACGATGACAATATCAATACCGATCTTATAATCGGTGCTGATGGTATAACTGTAAAACTAGGAACTACCAAAGAGACTTCTGTATCAGAGCTACTTAACCTAGTTACTACATCAGGCACAACAAAAACTGGAGTGTCTGAAGATTTCTTAAAAACGGATGAATCTGGCAATATGTATTACGAGTACACTGGCTCTATGACGGCTAAAGATGTTAGCCTTAACTACACATTAGAGAACACGTTCGCAACAGAGCTTCCTCCATTTATTAAAGATGCAGCAGTAGGCGACGGAAACAAACTTGAACTTTCTGAGGCAGCATTGCAGTGTGTGGTAGATATAACTCCAGATGTTACTAGCCCACTAAAGGCTGTAATGTCTGTTAAGGGTTACAATAACGATAACCTAGTAGGTACAGTAAACGCTACTCTTGACCCTGTAACTGAAGGTAAAAAGTATTGGCTATCAAGTACTACTAATGCACTTCCTGAGGGCGCTGAGTACATTAATATTCCTTTCGAGGATTTCATCAATGCTGTGCCTGATAGAATAGACCCAAGTTTAGCAATGACTTGCCCTGATCCAAAAGCTAGAGGCACTATCAAAGTAGATTACACATTTACTGTTCCACTAATTTTTTCTAGCGGCACAAAAATCGCTTATGAGTTTGATAATCCAATCCCATTTAAGAGTATCGGCGAAATCGCTGCTGAAGGTTTATCGGTAATTATCGAGACAGTTAAAAACTCTATCCCATTTGACATTGGTATTTCACTAGAGATTTACGACAAAGATGGAAATGTGCTTACTGGAGTTGAAGCAGCTAGTGATGGAATAATCCCTGGCAACTCTCTTAACAATTCAAATCCATTATCTATTAAACTAACCGAGAAAACGGCAGGTGCATTTAAGCAGATGGCTGATGTAAAACTAAAACTATCTCTAGCTCCAAGTATTAATAGGGCTGTTATCAATGAAAATCAATCTATTCAGTTAGAGATGAAGCTAAAATTTGAAGGCGGAGTTAAAATAGAGATTTAATTATTAAATTAAGGACTATGCGCAAATTATATATAATTATAAGTATGTTGATTTTAAGTTCTGCGGGCGTATCTGCTCAGAACTTAAAATCTACATTCTTCTCTCCTAAGAATCCACACAGGCACGAGTATAACCCAGCCTTAACTCCTGGCAGCAGCTACTTTGCTATTCCTGTTACAGGAAATTTATCGCTAGGTGTACAATCGAACTTAAAACTTAGTTCACTACTATACCCTGCTGGTGATGGCACCCTAAATACATTTCTAAGTCCTGCTGTAAGTAACGAAGAGTTTAATAGCAAAATTGGTGATCTTGTACGTCTAAACGCATATGTATCTTCAGATATATTATCAATGGGATTTGCCGACGATAAGTCGTTCACCTCGTTTCATGTACGTGCAATTGCTAACACTTCACTTGGCTTACCTACCGATATTTTCCGTTTCTTAAAAAATGGCATGTCAGGTACTGGTACAAGTTCATATAATCTAAATGATTTTGGAGCTAGCGGAAAAGGATTGATAGAGGTTGCCTTAGGTCACTCGGGAGAGCTTTTTATTCCTAATCTTAGATTTGGAGTAAAGGCTAAATTCAATATTGGCATTCTTAATGCCGACATTAGATACGATGAATTAAACATTTCACTATCCGAAGATTTATGGCAAATAAACAGTACTGGTACGGTAAATAGTAGCGGTATCGAGCCTGTATACGACGAAAATGGAACGATTACAGGTGTTGGCGATATCTTCCCGGAGATAAATGGCTTTGGTGTAACAATAGATGTAGGTGCGTCATATACGCTATTCAGCGATTTAGAGCTATCACTATCTGTTATGAACATTGGATTCATGAATTGGAAGAATACATACGAAGCTCGCACAAATGGCGAAAGTTTCGATTTTACTGGATTCAATGATATTGATCTATTTGGAGGATACTCATTCGACGAACAGATTGAAGAGCTAGGTAACGATTTAACAGACGCGTTAATTAACTTCTACGAATACAAATCGGGGATTACCACTAGTAGCCGAATGAAGCCTATGATTAATGCTGGTGCTATGTTTGATATGCCTGAAAGCAATCTACAGTTTGGGGTATTATTAACTACCGAATTCACCGACCTATACAACTGGGTAGATATTATGGGTAGTGTAAATTATCGCCCTAATGATTGGTTTAACTGGGGTTTTAACGGTTCACTATCAAATATGGGTCGTACATTTGGTACACTAATAGATTTTAACTTTAGTTGGGTAAATATTTTCTGTGGTTTTAATTTTATGTCGTTACGCTTTACTGATGGCGACTTAATGCTACCACTTAACGGAACAACATACCAACTTAATACAGGTCTAAGTTTCCGTTTCTAACAGCATATTTAAACGAGCGATCAACATAAACATCCCCCCATTTTGAGGATATCCTCAAAATGGGGGGATGTTTATGTTTTTGTGAGCAGTAATCGTAAATCGTTAAAGATGCTACACTGGCATAAAGAAGGATTCGTTCTTTACCATAAAAAGTTGGAATTAGGTATTTATGATATCCCATATCGCTTGGTTTCCGGCTGTATTATCGAACTACCAACAGATATAATCAATAGGATAATATCTCAAATAAAACATCG
>CAYJHM010000146.1:0-5264 GCA_964369935.1 uncultured Rikenellaceae bacterium | reverse complement strand
GCGAACATATAGGTTTTCCGAACAGTTTCACAATATACGAAACTGCCGATTCTCGCAATCTAGTTAAGAGTATCATTAAAGAGATGAATCTTAACGATGAAAAGTATAAGCCTAAAGAGATTTTTTCTCGTATATCGCTTATGAAAAATGCTCTTACAACACCTGCTATATATGCTAATCAATCATCGCTTATTAGCGAAGATATGCAAGCAGGCAGGGGTGAATTTGCTGCAATTTATCGTGCCTATATGGCAAAGTGTAAGCAGAACGGAGCAATGGATTTTGATGATTTACTACTCTACACAAATATACTCTTCAAAAACTGTCCTGATGTGCTGCGAAAATATCAAGAGCAGTTTCAGTATATCCTAGTTGATGAGTACCAAGATACAAACTACTCGCAGTATTTAATTGTTAAAAAATTAGCCGAACTTAATGGTAATGTGTGTGTTGTGGGCGATGATGCGCAGAGTATCTACTCGTTCCGTGGTGCTAAGATTGAGAATATATTACGTTTTCAGAAAGATTACCCAGATGCAGTAGTACATAAATTAGAGCAGAATTATCGCTCTACTCAAAATATTGTTGGGGCTGCAAATTCGATTATTGCCCTTAACACTAATCAGCTTAAAAAGAGGGTATTTTCTGAAAAAGAGGAGGGTGATTTGCTTGCTCTAATCCGTAGTGAGAGTGACAGAGAAGAGGCGGCTACAATTGCACGAGATATCGACCGTAAGTACCGTTCGGGTGTGAGCTATAACGATATTGCTATACTCTATCGTGCTAATAGCCAATCACGTGCTTTCGAGGATCAGTTACGAAATAGAAATATCCCCTATCGTATCTATGGCGGCACATCGTTCTATCAACGCGCTGAGATTAAGGATATAATTGCTTATGTTAGATTGATAGTTAATCGTAGCGATGATGAAGCTCTTAAAAGGGTGATAAATTTCCCAGCTCGTGGTATAGGAAAAACAACTATCGATAAGATTGAGGCAAGGGCAAAAGAGCAGGGAATAACTCTTTGGGATGTTGTCACTACCTCTACCCCATCGGATTTGGGGATTAATGGTGGAACAGCTACACGTATAGGAAATTTCACCACTTTGATAAAGCACTATCAATCGCTAAAAGATAGTGTGAGTATCTATGATTTGGTGTACGATTTAGTGGTAAAAAGTGGTATTGTTGCTCTGTATAAGAATAATCCTGTACCCGAGTCGTTAAGTGCCCTAGAGAATGTTGAAGAGCTAATAAACTCGCTAAAAATTCAATGCGAGGCTTCGCAGAAGGAGGAGGAAATTTTGCTTATCGCTGATAATTGGATTCAAGAGGTGACCTTACTAACCGATATGGATGAAAAGAGCGAAGAGGGGGCACCTAAGCAGGAGGTTAAACTTATGACTATACACGCATCAAAGGGGCTAGAATTTGACAGTATCTACATTGTAGGGGTTGAGGAGGGAAATTTCCCCTCGCAACGTTCGGTAGAGGATTTAAGTAGCTTAGAGGAGGAGCGCAGATTGTTCTATGTGGCTCTTACAAGGGCAGTAAATACTCTAACTCTTTCGTTTGCTACAACACGCTATAAGTGGGGTACTAGTTCACCATCATCGCCTAGTAGATTTCTTAAAGAGATTGATAAAAATTATCTCGATTCGCCTGATTTGCTTAGCGAGGGGCGTTTCTTGAATGATGCACCATCAGCAAATGAGCCCAAAACAGGCTCATATAAGCCCAATAATAGGCAAGGTGAGGGTCAGTCTGTTAAAAAGTATCAGCCACGCCCTGGTAGCCTAAAAAAGCTACAAAACAGTACAAATAGCAATGTGGTAGTAGATATCTCAACCCTTGAGTATGCCGTAGGCGATAAAGTTCTGCACGATAGGTTTGGTGCAGGGGTAATCGAGGGTATCGAGCCATTTGCTGATGATGTTAAGTTTACTATCAATTTCGAGAACCACGGAACAAAGGTTTTACTGCGAAAATTTGCAAAATTAGAGCGTGTTGAGTAGTTGATTGTCAGAATAGTTTGCTAAATAAATAAAAAGTATTAAATTTGCAAAATAAATAGAAATTTTAAAAATATAAATATGAACTTTGATATTATTGTTGTAGGAAGTGGCCCAGGTGGCTATGTTGCTGCTATTAGGGCGGCTCAATTGGGTAAAAAAGTGGCTATCGTAGAGCGTAGCGAGCTAGGTGGTATATGTCTAAATTGGGGCTGTATACCTACCAAGGCACTTTTAAAGTCGTCGCACGTGTATAAAGAGATGCTTCACGCTGCTAGTTATGGTGTAGAGGTTGAGGGTACAGTTAGGCCTAATTTCACTAAGATTATCGAGCGTAGCAGAGGTGTGTCGGCAACAATGAGCAAGGGTGTGCAGTTCCTTTTGAAGAAAAATAATGTTGAGGTTATTGAGGGGTTCGCTACTCTTAAAGGTGCTACAACTCTTGAGGTTACAAAAGAGGGTGTTGAGCCTATTATAGTTAGTGCCGAGCATATAATTTTAGCTACTGGTGCACGTGCAAAGGAGTTCCCTCACTTAAAGGCTGATAATGAAAAAGTTATTACTTATCGCAAAGCTATGAGCCTAGAGCAACAGCCTGAGAGTATGGTTGTAGTTGGTTCGGGTGCTATTGGTGTTGAGTTAGCTAGTTTCTATCACGAATTGGGCACAAAGGTTACAATAGTTGAGTTTTTGCCTAACCTTGTACCTACCGAGGATGTAGAGGTGGCTAAATATCTCGAGCGTTCGTTCCGTAAGGCAAGATTACCATTTATGACATCAACTTCGGTAACTGCTATCGATACATCTGGCGATAAGTGTATTGTAAGTATCTCTAACGCTAAGGGAGAGAGCACATTAGAGGTTGATAAAGTACTTCTTGCAGTGGGTGTTACTCCAAATATCGAGGGTATTGGTCTTGAGGAGTGCGGAGTAGAGATAGAGGCAGGTAAAGTTAAGGTTGATAGTAATTATATGACAACCCTTAAAGGTGTGTATGCAATAGGTGATATTATTGCTACTCAGGCACTTGCGCACGTAGCATCGGCCGAGGCCATCTACTGTGTTGAGCAGATTTGTGGTCTTAATCCTGCGCCAATAGATTACGGCAATATACCTGCTTGTATCTACACCTCTCCTGAGATTGCGTCGGTTGGAATGCGCGAGAAAGAGGCTATCGAGGCAGGTCATAATGTTAAAATTGGAATGTTCCCTTATACTGCCTCGGGTAAGGCTACTGCTACCGACGATAAAGATGGTTTTATTAAGTTAGTGGTTGATAAAGATAGCGATAAATTGCTAGGTGCTCATCTTATCGGTACTAATGTTACCGAGATGATTATGGAGGCTGGAATGGTTCGTTCGTTAGGCGGAAAGGTGATGGATATGGTTAAAACTGTTCACCCACACCCTACCCTTTCAGAGGCTATTATGGAGGCGGCAGCAGCGGCTCATAACGAGGCTATACATATTTAATTTGCAACTGTTAATTAAAATTGAGATGGCTACCTCCATTTTTTGGGGGTGGCCTATTTAAAATATTCGGAGTATGCTAAACGAGTTACTATTTGGGGGTGGTGCATTGCACTCCTGTTTTGTGATAGCCTTGGTAGGATTTTTAGGTGTCTACCTTGGTAAAGTACGTATTGGTGGTATAGCATTTGGGTCGGTTTTTGTATTCTTTGTGGGTATCTTAGCAGGACATTTTGGTATGACTCTCGATAGTACAGTTTCCGATTTTGTGCAGAACTTCGGATTGGCTATATTCATATTCTCGTTGGGGTTACAGGTGGGGCCCTCATTCTTCCCATCGTTACGGTCGGGGGGGCTGTCTCTCAATCTGTTAGCTACCCTACTCTTGGTGCTCAATATAGGCGTAATGCTGTTTATTTACTTTACAACAGATACCTCCTTGATAAAGATGGTGGGGGTTATGTGTGGGGCTGTTCCAAACTCCGCCTCGCTAGGAGCAGCGCAGCAGGCAATAAAGGATATCGGGCTAGGTGATGGGGCTATCTCGGAGATGGCTATGGCGTGTGCTGCAAGCTATCCTTTTGGGGTAATTTCTTCGATGGTTATTGCTATAATCTTATATAAAATTTTTGCATCACGTAGAGGTGGCGAGAGCAGTATCGAGCGTATGCAGAGCCGCACTAAGCCAACCGCTATAACTCTAGAGATTACCAATAGTGATATTAACGGAACTACCGTTGCTGATATTCATAATTCACTACAAATTCCGTTTATAATATCACAAATTCAGCGTGGCGACACTACCCTATCACCCAACTCAATGACCCCTATTTTATTGGGTGATACTGTTCTAATTACGGCTAGGGTCGAGCATCTTGATGAACTAAAAAAGGGTCTCGGAAAGCAGGTTACTCATAACTGGTTAGAGAATAGTAATCTTATTCAGCGAAGAATATTTGTTTCAAAGCCCGAGGTTAATGGAAAGAGTATCGAGGCACTACAAATTCGTAGATTATTTAATGTAAATATAACCTTTGTGAACAGGGCAGGAATCGAGCTTGTTGCCTCACCCGATTTAGTGTTATTGGTGGGTGATAGGCTCAATATGGTTGGCGATGCTACATCTATCGATAAGGTTGAGAAGATGCTTGGAAATGCCATTAAAAAGCTCGACGAACCCAATCTATTAGTTATGTTTATTGGTATAGCAACAGGTATCCTATTGGGTTCAATTCCTATTTTTATTCCAGGAATATCTACCCCTATAAAGTTAGGATTAACTGGTGGAGCTGTGATGATAGGTATTCTTTTTGGTGCTTTCGGGTATCGATTTAAGCTTATAACATACACACCATTGAGTGCAAATTTACTCCTGCGCGAACTTGGAATAACCCTCTATCTTGCCTGTCTGGGTGTAGATGCAGGTAAGGGTTTTATCGCACAAATGACGCAAGGAGATGGGTTTATGTTGCTGCTTTATGGAGTAGCTATTTCGTTAATACCACTACTAATTGTTGGGGTTGTTGCTATTAGGTATATGAAGATGGATATGTCGTTAGTTTTTGGTATGATATGCGGTGGTGTTTCAACCTCGCAAGCACTACCCTATATGAACGATTTAACGGGCAAAAGTATAGCTCCAGTGGCCTACTCAACGGTCTACCCTCTTAACTTATTTTTGAGGGTATTAACCACTCAACTACTAATAGTTTTATTAACGTAAGTGATTTGTTGATTTGCAGTTAAATGAAGGCTTTTCCCATAAGCACGTCATCTGTG
>CAYJHM010000145.1:0-5271 GCA_964369935.1 uncultured Rikenellaceae bacterium | reverse complement strand
GTTTGAGGAGGTAAAGTAATATTTTCTGATATTATGAGGTGCGAAGAGGGTTTTCTTTGCACCTCTTTTTTTAATTAGTCGCCCTTAAAAAGGCGGTGGAAATTTAAAGCTTCAAGCTTAGTTAAAATATTTGCAAACAAATAGTTAAACCTTTTTAAGGGGCGACTAATTATTTTTATTATGGTTGATTATAGTGATATAGTTGCTGAGATACTATCCGAGATAAGGCGAGATACCAATGGGGCAGTAGTTGAGAGTATGAATAAGCTTGGTCATACTCTTTCGTTTGTTAATTATGGCGTGGCTCTTAGTTCAATTAAGAGGGTGGCAAACAACTATGCACCCAACCATAAGTTGGCACTAGCTCTGTTTAATACCAATTGTCGTGAGCTTAAGTTAGCGGCTGTTTATATTGCCGAACCAGATTTAGTGACCCCCGAGATGATGAGAGAGTGGAGTAGTGCTTTCTCGCTAATCGAGGTTCTAGAGAATAGCTGCTCTATGCTCTTCTCTAAAAGTGAGTGTGCCGCAGAGATTGCCTTAGAATGGATTGATACTATGCCCTATGCAGCCCTCCTTATACTATCTCGGCGCTTAGTGCGAGGTTATAATCCCCAAGAGTACAATATCTACCTTGCACTCCTATATAAGATAGTGCCTTTTGACGATGATGATAAATATTTTGAGCTTAAATGCCGTTTTTTAGCCTATTTAAATAAAGTTGTCCCACTACCAAATATCGAGTTGAGTTCTAAAGTGCTTAACGAGATGAGTTGGTATATGTAAAATTGTGGTTTTTATTTAGTTGTAGTTACTTTTCGATGAATTAATTGTTGCCAATCACCTTTTGATTACTACTTAATAGCTACTTAACATTTCGGTTGTAGCTACTTAACATTCTCATTATACTTTTGCAGTGTGAAATGTAAAAGAAATATAATGATGTTAAGAAAAGTGGTATTGTCTATTATCTGCCTCGTTTGGGTTGTAGCTGCAAGTGCAGAGTCGAAAAGGGTGCTAGGTACAATAAAAGATAAAAAGACAAAAGAGCCCCTAGTGGGAGCGATGGTAGTGATTGAAAACACCTCGGAGGGTACTATTGCAGGTGTTGAGGGGGAGTTCGAATTGAAATTAACGATTGGTGTACATCGGTTAACAATTTCTAATTTGTCGTATGTAACTAAAACTGTTGAGGTGGTAGTGTCGAATGAGGATACTCCAATTTTAATCGAACTAGAGCCCGATGCTATTGAGATGGATCAGGTGGTAGTTGTGGGGCAAAAAAATCTAGAGACAGAGGTAGCACTACTGCGCGAGAGAGGATTATCAAGTGTCTCTATCGAGAGTATGGGTGTGAAAGAGATGTCGATGAAGGGTATCTCAAATGTTCAAGAGGGGGTTAAAAAATTAACTGGTATATCAGTTGCTTCGGCAGGTCAGATAATAGTACGTGGATTGGGAGATAGATATAGTATCACTACATTAAATGGTTTACCTATCGCCTCGCTTAATCCTGATAATAAACTTATTCCTTTAGATGTATTTCCATCATCAACCGTTAAAAATGTTACAGTTAGTAAGGTGTACAGTGTAACATCGTTTGCAGATTATTCGGGAGCACATATAGATATAAGCACTAAAGAACAAGGAGGAGATAGACTCCTAACACTAGGTGTATCAACAGGTGGGGTGTTGAATACGGTAGGTAAAAATTTCTATCAGATGGATAATGTTTCGATGTTTACAAAATCGCAACTATACCCGCAAGCAATTGGTGGAACATATAGCGAATTTAAGGAGTACATAAAGAGCAATTCAGTTTTCGATACCTCGTTTGATGTGACCAAAACTATTGCATTGCCCGATTTAAGTGGTAATATTGCTTATGGCGACCGTTTTGAAATAGGTAATCAGAGGTTAGATGTGTTACTTACAGCTTCGTTAAACAGCGGAAGTGAAACTACACTATCTAAAGAGGAACGAAAATTAAACTCGCAAGGCGACGTGACCGACGAGTATAACTCTAATGAGTATGAGACAAGTTTAAATGCTGCGGCTTTAGCTAGCGTAGGGGTAACATTGCGTGATAACGACTATTTAGGGTATAATCTATTCTTTGCACGTAATGCCTCTAATACATACCAAGAACGACGTGGATTTAGCTACGAGAACGATGATTTATTAGGATTAAATAGCCAATCACGTATATATTCATTAATTAATCAGCAATTAACAGGCAGGCATCAGTTAAATAATCGTATTAGTATGAATTGGGCTGCCTCGTATGGTGCAACCTCATCTGAGGAGCCTGATAGGCGTGAAGTCCTATATATTGATAACCAAACAACAACTAGATTTTTTAATACTAACGACCCAACTCAACGATTCTTTGGGAGCCTAGAAGAGAATGAGTTAGATGGATTATTAGATGTGAGTTATACTTTAAAAAATGATAGTAAAATAAAAGCTGGATTTGCCGTAAAAGATAAAACACGCGATTATAGTTCAAATACCTTTTATTACGACCTAAAAAGTATACAGAACGACGTAAATGATTATTATACCCCTAGCGAGTATATTAACGAGAGTAACTTCTCTGATGCAACCATAACAATTAATCGTGAGATGAAAAACCGTAATCAGTATAGCGCCGAGGCAATGGTTATGGCGGGGTATTTAATGACCGATTGGAACCTAACTCAAGATATGCTGGTTAATCTAGGTGTGAGGTTCGAGAACTCGATGATGGCAGTAGATTATCACGATTATAGCGATATGGAGCAACGTTCATAGCTTAATACCATTGATTTTTTTCCTGCGTTAAATATGAAATATTGTTTAAGTGATGAGAATCAAGTACGTTTCTCTGCTTCACGTACAGTAACTCGCCCTTCATTTATCGAAATGGCTCCTTTCGAGTACCAAGAGTCGTATGGTAGTGGGAAAATTATAGGTAATGTAGATTTGGCAAATGGCTATAACTATAATATTGATGTGAGGTTCGAATCATTATCTAATAACGGAAATCTCTTTTCTGTTACAGGTTACTATAAAATCCTTGATAACCCTATCGAACGAGTTCAACGTAAGCAAGGCGAAGATGATGTAGTTCACACATTTAACAATGCTGATAGGGGTAGTGCAATGGGATTCGAGATAGAGTATCGTAAGCAGTTTTTTAATAATCTAACTCTCTCGCTTAATGGTTCGTATATGTACACCGATGTTAATCTTTCAGATTCAGGAGGAACAATATACACAAATAAAAATCGAGCTCTTCAAGGTGCTTCGCCTTATTTATTTAATGCCGATGTAACATATGGATTTAGGTTTAATAATAATAATCAACTACATTTAGCACTACTTTATAATCTACAAGGTCCTCGTATTCATGCTGTTGGTCTTGATGGGTTTGGCGATATAATGCAGCGCACAGTTCACGCTCTTAACGTAGTGGCAACATACAAATTGACTAATGGATTTGATGTTAAATTCGAGGTTAATAACTTAGCTAATCAAGATATGATATTCGACCAAGAGTTACCAAGCGGTGGCGAACCAATTATAGTCGAGAAGTACCGTCCTGGAATCTCTACTTCGGTAGGTCTCTCATTTAAATTTTAATAGATAAATATAATAACTTTTTTAAACAAAAAATTAAAACGATGAAAAAGAATTTTAAGCTAGTTGCTTTAGCAATGTTTTCGGTTGCAGTACTTGCGAGTTGCGACAAAACAGAGACTCCTAACGATCCAACAATTGGAACAGATGATGTAGTATTAGCTCCTGAATTACTTAAAGGTGCCTACACAACAAGTATCCGCTTAGAGGAGGGGAAGACCTATAAACTAGATGGCGGTGTGCATATGAAGAAGGGTACTACTTTGTTTATCGAGCCAGGTGTGACTATCGTAGCTCAAGCAGACGAAAATAACGAAGATTATATACTAATCGAACAAGGTGCTAAGATTGAGGCTGAAGGAACAAAAAGCGAGCCTATACTTATGACAAGTACATTAAAGCAGGCAGGAGCTTGGGGTGGTATTCATATCTGCGGCTATGCTTACCTAAACGAGCCCGATGCAGCTACAACTAAAACCTCTGAGATAGGTGATTCACCTTATGGAGGAACAGTAGATAACGATAACTCAGGAACATTAAGATATATAGTTTTAGAGTATACAGGAGAAATTATTGCTCCAGAGAAAGAGGCTAATGGTATATCGTTCTATGGAGTTGGTAGCGGAACAACAGTAGAGTATTGTCAAGCATATAGAGGAGCTGATGATGGTTTCGAATTCTTCGGTGGTTCGGTAAATGTTAGATATATGGTAGTAACAAGTTGTAGTGATGATTCATTCGACTGGACAGGTGGCTGGAGAGGAAAGGGTCAATTCCTTGTTGCATATCAAGAGTCAGAGGCAACTCTAGGCTATACTTGCGATAAAATGATAGAGGCAGATAACGATAAAACAACCGCTGATAAAGGAGATGAACGTGGTACCGCTTCATTCCCAACACTAGCAAATATTACTCTTGTGTCGGAGAATAATAATGTTGACGCAGAAGCAACAAGAGGTATTCGCCTAAGAGCTGGAACAAAAGTTAAGCTATATAATACTATCGTAAAAGGAAAAGACAATGATATAACCGTTGAAACAACACGAACAGAGAATTCGTTAAAGAGCGGCGAGTCGATTCTCGATTACATAACCATAGGAACAGCTCTATCAAGTAAGGAGAACATATATACAAACGCAGATTTTATTGCAAACACAAACAATAAAGTCGAGAATGTATCTCTAACCAACAACTTTGTAGGAACAGTAGCAGGAGGTAAAGATGTATCAGCAGTTGATTCGTGGTTTATCAAAGCAGAGTACAAAGGGGCAATCTCAGCATCAAACAACTGGACAGAAGGCTGGATAATAGAGTAAATTAGCATTGCACTAATCAAAAAATAAACGGTTCTCGGAAGTAATTTATGTTATTTTTCGAGAACCGTTTCAAAATTAATATAGCGAGATTCAAAAAAATACTATCTGATAATCAGGGTAATAATAGTATTATGATGAAATTACTAAAAAAAAGTGTAATAAAATTTGGAATATTAAAAAAAACACCGTATCTTTGTACTCGGAAATTTCCAAAGGAGGTGCCATAGCTCAGTTGGTAGAGCAAAGGACTGAAAATCCTTGTGTCCCCGGTTCGATTCCTGGTGGCACCACTTTAAAGAGATGCAAAATCTCGCAAATCCCTGAAACTCACACA
>CAYJHM010000144.1:0-5418 GCA_964369935.1 uncultured Rikenellaceae bacterium | reverse complement strand
TAACAAACTTGTTTGGCTTACGTTTCAGCCCGACCTTAGCACATAAGGTAGTTATCAGCTCCATTGGACACACCATACACCACACTCGCCCAAAGAATATAGCTGTAACTATAATTAATGGCCACCATAATGACCATACAACTAAATTTCCTAAATTGGTGTTACGTAGTTGCACAAGGAAATTGCTATCCGAGGAGCTTGCTGAAAACCCGCTCCATAGTAGTAATGCAAACACTAATAGCGTTGTAATCTTTAAGCCTACAGATAACCCCCAATTCCTTAATATTATATTTATTATTTTCTTCATATGATTATTTTTTTTAGATTAATCCACATATTAGTGCAATAGAAATAGCTATAAGCATAATAGCTACAAGGAGTTGTAATTTTTCGTAGGTTACTTTTTTCAAGAGCCTCTTTCCTAAGTAAGCTCCAATTATTGCCGACAATGTTGCCGAGCACATAACAATCATATTGCTAGCAATATCAATTTCGTTAATACGTGTAAAGTATACAGACAATCTACTAAAATCAACAAGCATTGCTATGATTACACCAGTTGCTATATATGCCTCTTTAGTTAATCCGCTACGTATTAAAAATGCGCTACGTAATGCCCCTTGAATACCCGATAGTCCCCCAAAAAAACCACTAAGCACACCCCCTGCAACCATTTTATTATTACTAAACTGCACCGATTTAAGGCACGGAACAATCTCCATCAAAGAGAAAAAGATTAAAACAACACCAATAATTACGTTTATGAGGGTCACTTCAAATACCCTTTCACCTATTGAGTAGGCGAATATCATTGGCAAGTTTGTTAGTTGGATAAGTAACCACGCACCAGCAAACGATGCAACAAATGCGGGTAGACCAAAACGTATAAGTGTAGACTTATCAGGATTTCGTCCAACAAGAATTACTTTAAAAATATTATTTGCAAAGTGTGCCACTCCTGTCATAGCTATTGCTGCCTCTAAAGGGAAGAAGAGTGCAAAAACAGGCATAAGAATCGTCCCGAGCCCAAAGCCCGAGAAAAAAGTTAGAAGAGATGCCACTAGGGCAACCAAAGATATTACTGCAATTTCCATATCACTATACTGTTATTAAATTATAGTGCAAAGATACAATGTAACATAGTTGCACTATAGGTAGTAACAGATAAAAAAATGGTATTATTGAAAATATTGCAGTCGGAACTGTTTTGGTGTTATTCCCTCTTGTTTTTTAAAATATTTAACGAAGTTCGAAACATCCTCAAAACCAACTATTTCTGCTATTTCAATAATTGTATTATCGGTATGAAGAAGGTAACGCTTAATCTCTAACATAAGCTGTTGAGTTATGAGATTACTTGCGTTAGTACCGCTGTATTTCCTACATAAGGCATTAATATTTTGGGGTGTGGTGTGTAATTTGGCAGCATACTCATTAACACGATGTTTAGTGCATATATCTGCGGATAACATAGATAAAAAATCGGTATAAATCTTCGATTGTACACCCTTAGATTCTTCAATCGTAGAGCGAGATATCAAAAGCAATTTTGCAAATATAGCCGCTAAGTAACTATGTTGTAATTCGGCACTGCTTATATCCTTAGATATGAGAAATAAATCTTCTAACATAGCAAAAAGGACATCACTCCCTACAATAGGTATGCGCGTAATAGACTTTAACTCTTTGAGTAGCTTTATAGTGGTTGGTTCGATTAGATTATCAAACTCCTCCTCTTTTATAAGTATAACAAATCCACGTGGGATAGCAGTAAACTGCCAACAGTGTAACTGACCCGCCGATAACATATAAAATTCAGGTGCTGAAACCTTGTATGAGGTAGTATCAACCGTGTGAAACCCTTCGCCCTCAACTATAAAAATAAGCTCATAATAACCACTATGTTTATGTGGTTTTGTACGCTTAATAACCTCTTTGAATCGTGAGATTTTAAAAGTTGCCTCATTATCTAGTTTACTTTTCTTATCTATAAACATAGAATATTATTTGCGTTTAATAAAATTATCAATTATTTCTAATAAGGTGGGAATATCGTTACTACTAGCACAAAGTGTTTCTAGTGGGCAGCCTCCTGCGCCTGCTCGATTGATGATATAATCAACTTTTGTTTTGAACGATACCTTAACACCATATTGAACTAATAATTCGTAGGCGTAAACACTTATCACATCTGTATATAACTCGTTAATGCCACCTGCTATCATCAATGTTGCAGCACCTTTACCTACTACCTTATCAGCCATTATAGCATCTTTTAATAGAGATGGACTATTGTTGTATAGATTATACAAATCGCTAACTCCTCTACCGTGGTATGTGGTTATATTATTAGCAGAAGCTACTACACACGAACAATTTGTTGTGTGCAGTAGCTCTTTTACCCTTTCAATAATACTCATATTAAGTTTGCTTTAACTTTTTAACAAAAGCATCAATTTTGTATAGCTCTCTTACTATATTAATTTTCTGTGGACAGTGATGAACACATTTTTCACAACCCGTACAACGACTAGCTTGACGTAGTTTCGGAACACTTCTGTCGTATCCCACTAGGAATGCTCTTCGTGCCTCGGCATATTTACTATCCGAAGTATCTTTAATTACATTCTCATCAAAAATACACTTATTATAATGTGTTAAAATTGCAGGAATATCCAATCCGTGAGGGCAAGGCATACAATATTTACAATCGGTGCAAGGGATAGCTTCATACTCCATTATCATCTTTGCAGATTCGTACAACATTTTTATCTCCTCCTCATTAACAGGCTTTAGGGGGGCATACGAGATAATGTTATCTTGCAAATGCTCCATGTAAGTCATTCCACTAAGTACTGTAAATACTTCGGGGAAAGTTCCAGCATATCTGAATGCCCACGAGGCTACACTATTATTTGGCTCTGCTTTTTTATATCGTTCGGCAATATAATCAGGCACATTAGCTAAACGACCTCCAAGCAGAGGCTCCATAACCATAATAGGTATATCACGTTTTGCCAACTCGCTATAAAGGTATTTAGCATCAACATTAACAGGAGCCAAGAATCCTTCATAATCATCTGCATACTCCCAATCAATATAATTTAACTGTATCAGTACAAAATCCCACTTAACCGTGTCGTGCATAGCTACAAAGTTATCAAACGACTCGACTGCACCGTGAAATGAAAATCCTAAATTACGAATACGGCCTGCCTTACGCTCTTCAATTAGGAAATCTAAAATTCCATTATCTAAAAAGCGAGGTTTCTCGTTATCTCCAACTACGTGCAACAACATATAGTCAATATAATCGGTCCGCAAGTACTCAAAAGATTTACGATAAATATCTATTGATGCCTCCCTGCCCCAAGTACTTTCGCTAAAGTTCGACATCTTTGTCGAGAGGTAATAACTATCGCGTGGATAACGTTTTAATGCCTCTCCAACAGTTCTCTCGCTCCATCCTTGCATATAGGCAGGCGATGTGTCGAATAAATTCACACCGTGCTCGATAGCATAATCGATAAGTTCATTTACCGCCTCTTGATCGCACACATTACCATCATCGGCAGGAGTTTTTAATAGCGGCCAACGCATACAACCATATCCTAGTAGAGATACTTTTTCGCCTTTAGGAGTTGTTCGATAAGTCATTGCACCTTGAGGCACCGCCCTATCCGCACCACCTTGTTTATTGCCACCATTGCAGCCCACAACCGATAGTGTTGCAGCAGTTGCAGCGGTTCCACCAACTATTTTAAGAAAATCTCTCCTATTTATATCTTTATTTTGCTTTGTCATAATTTGCTTTATTAAATTGTTCTGTGCATTGTATTGCCTTCAACATAAATGGCACTAAACGGACGAGATGCACACAAATGTTCGCACGCTCCACAACCTATACATTTCTCTGTGTTGATTATTGGAGTTCTAGTTCCATACTTATCATTCTTCACCATCCTAATTGCACCAACAGGACATTGACGACTACAATTAATGCAACTCTCGCCTTTTGTTGATACACAATTAGCCTCAATCCATACAGCACGCCCTATCTGAGTTGCTGATTTTTCAGCTCTATCAATTGGGAATATAGCATTTGATGGACACACCTCGCTACATTTAGTGCACTCGGGCGAACAATACCCCTTTACAAACGACATTTCGGGCTGCATAAAGTTATCAAGTTTTGTTGATGGTTTTAATACCCCATTAGGGCAGGCAGAAACACATAGCTGACAAGCAGTACAGCGCTTATTAAAATTTTTAGCACTGTGAGAGCCTGGAGGTGTAATTTGAGTTTGGCGCACCGATGGCTTTATATTACTGATTGCCGTTAATCCACCATCCACTTTAATTTCAGGGGCAACTGGCAGAATTTGTGCTTTTGCTACCGTAGCAGATAGTACTAGTGTAGTTGCAATAAACTCACGTCTTCCATTATCATTTTGCTCTTTGCTTGCCTCACTGCTTACCTGCTTTAACGAAGTTTTACTATAACTTATAGCTCCTCTATTACACTTATCAATACAATTTAAACAGGTAACACAACGGCTATTATCTACCGAAGAGTTACGATAATCAATACACGATGATTTACAGTTACGTGCACATAACGAGCAGTTATTACACTTTGCACTATCAATCTTAACCCTGAACAGAGATTTTTTTGATAGTAACCCCAATAGTGTACCAACAGGACATATAGTGTTACAGTATGTTCTACCATTACGCCAAGCAAGAACACCAATTGTAAGTAAAGTTATAATTGCAACAGCAAATGTTGTTCCCGATTTTACCCATACATCTACTTGATAGAACGAGTAACTGTCTGCCCTCTCTGCAAAGTAAGCTAACAAATTATTTCCCCATTGCCATAATGGCTGAAATAGGTTATTAGCCACACGACCATAAGCAGCATATGGATCTAGTAGTGTTACAACTGCTGAAATTCCACTTATAATAGCTATTACTACTACAACCAATACCGAATAACGCATAATATTTTTAGCTGGCGAGTAGTTGTATGGTAATTTTTTCCCTTTACGCCCTACTTTTGCCACTAAATCTTGAAATACCCCCAATGGGCAAATAACCGAACAGTATAACCTGCCGAATAGTAGTGTAACTGCGGTAATCATTACTAAAATCGCTACCGAATGAGCGAGAATAGCTGGAATTAGTTGTATTTCAGCCAGCCAACCTAACCAGGCATGTACTGTTCCTGTAAAATCAAGAAATAGGAGGGTTATTAATGCAAATAGTATCGCAGCGAATACTCTTCTATATTTTTTAAAATTTTTCATCATCTAATATAATAATTAACCTTTATTTATCTCTTTTGGTCTACTTTCTACTTTCTGCTCGGGACTATCGATGTTATTCATTCCATCTTTAAAATTCTTAATCCCTTTC
>CAYJHM010000143.1:0-5421 GCA_964369935.1 uncultured Rikenellaceae bacterium | reverse complement strand
GCTAATATTACTGTATTGCTACTACTTGTTTCTTGTAGTAGCAATCTTTATGTAGATGAGTATAGCGGAAAACGTACAAAATATGCCAATCATATGTATGTAAATACGATTGATGATTTAACATTAATGATTGGTTACGTTGAACTTGCACACAAAGCTAACGAGTGGTTAAGTGCAACCGATGAATTATCGCGTAACGAGATAGAGGATAGGTATTTTAGATACTTTAAACTGCGCACAGAAGACGATAAGCTTAAATTTGTGCCTCACCCCAATGTAGATAGTGATTTTTATGGCGGTTACAACAACGGTTTTGAGATAATCACCAATAATATGCTACTAAACGACCCTGATTGTGAATGGCAGATAGTGTGTGGTAATGATATTCTATATTTGTCGCGTATAGAGGAGTGGCACTGGAGTGTTAATAGTAAGAGTGGTTCGTTTAGAGATGTTAGTGGCTCTCTAGATGTTGAGGTGGGATTTATGCCTGCTTATAATGAGTGGCAGTATAAGGTAAGTGGTTCGGGGAGATTGCAGTTTAGTAGCTACGGAGATACACATATAGCTAATTTTGATGTTGAAAGATTGTACGCTTATGTGCCAATGGGTGATATAGGTGGGATTATTGGTTCGCAGTTACCCCCTTTAGTGTCGGGTTCGCTAACGATTAATGAAATCGAAATTGAGGTGGATTTTTACAGCTCATATAGTATCACACATAAGGGTATTACAGAGATGTGGAACCCTGGCGAGATAGACCAATATTATTATTAAACCGTATACTTTTGATACTTTGATTATGAAAAAGTTTTTACTTATTATATTTATCCTTTCAACGCCTTTCGTTGCTCTAGCGCAGAGCGATTTTATGAGAGGCTTAAATAATGTTGCTATTTTTCTGGGTGCCAACCCCGACGATGCTGTATGGCCAGCTAAAGAGGGGGGAGAGCGTTGGCTAAAAGAGTCAACTACACGTAGCGCACTATCGTTTAGTTTGGGTATGTTACCAAGTCATAACGGATACGGTTCGTATTATATGCGTAATAACGACGAGGGTAAATATCACCATTTAGAGAGCTATGAAGGGAGCTTAGTTTCGCTACCGTCGTTTAATCTGTCGTACCTGTATAGGATTAATAAATTGCTAGAGTTTGAGTTGATTTTAGGATATAATCATACAGAGTGTAGAATGCTTGACGTATATACTGATGCATATAAATATAGCGAAAAATCGAATATTTTATCACTTGTTCCAGTTATGAAATTTAATTGGTTCGATTCGAAATTGGTAACTTTTTACTCCTCTATCGGATTCGGGTTTGACGCATATTTCGACAAAAATATTGCGCAAGGGGCGATTCCTAATAGCAGGCGATTCGAGTTAGGTCATCATCTTACCGTTTTAGGCTTATCGGTAGGTGATAAAATATTTACATTCCTTGAATTAGGGAGCTCGTCGTTCGGTGTCGTACGTTTCGGAGCAGGTTATAGGTTTGATATGAAACCACTTACTTCAAAAATTAAGATAGGTAAGCTATTTGTGAAGTCTAAAGAGCCTGTTGATAAACCAGAAAAAGAGTAGGTTGTTGATAGGGCAGTGCAGCTAGTCGTCCCTTAAAAACTCCAACCACCTTTTTAAGGGGCGACTAGCTAATTGTACGATATTTTTTTTACATGGTAGCCTTGTTTATTTGCAAGAGTAAAAAAGATTATGTACATTTGCCATCTAAAATGTCTCTATTTGTGTCGTTGAAGTAGAGAAGTTATAATACATAAATTATGAGATTAAAAGTAAAGTTATCTTTCCTGATATTAGGAATGGTGCTTGTGTTGGCAGGTGTCACTTCGTATATCGAGCTGACACGTCTTACCTCGTCGGTTCAGGTGTTAATCGACAACGGAGCACGCAGCATATCGTTATCTAAAGGGGTTCTCGATATTATTCAAGAGATGAATACAGGTATTCTAGGAAGTACCGAACATCGTAATTTAGAGTTTACTGAATTATCAGAAAGTGACGAAAAATTGATGGATAGTCTATTTATTCAGGCTGCAAATTCTTACCCCGAAAGTGCCGAACTTGATAAAGTAGCGGCAGCTAAGGTAGAGTACCAAGCGGTGCTTGATCTATACACAGGTCTTGTTGGTAGCGACGAAGCTTTTAATAGTTATATTACACGTTATATCGAGGCTTATAACAATTTTACAAATAGCATTAAAGAATTTATGCTCTCTTCGCAAGATTATGTTGTATCGCAAACAGAGCGGCTTAGGGGTGATATTTATCGCACCACTATGCAGAGTGTTGTGGCTCTATCGGTTTCGGTGGTTATACTATTTGTCTTCTTTTTAATGTTTGATGTGTTTTATATTAAGCCTGTTATATCTATGAATAAAGCATTAGACAAATATATCACTTCGGGCACCAGTTTTAATGTTAATGTTGAAGGTAAAGACGAGCCAAAACAATTAAGAGAGTCGATTATGGTGTTGATTAGGCAGTTGAAAAATAAATCATAATAGACTAATAATATGAGACTACATATAATATTGCGCTATATGGGTATTGTGTTAATTGTCAATGCTTTGTTTATGGTTATAAGCCTACTAGTGTCGATACTTAACAAATTTGATACGGGGTTCACTCCTCTACTTTTAAGTACATTTTTAACTTTAATGTTGGGAATAGTACCACTTATTTTTACATCAGGTTCGGATTCGTTATCTAAGAAAGAGAGTTATATTGTGGTATCTGGTTCGTGGGTCTTATCTTGTGTGATTGGGTTTCTTCCTTATATTCTGTGGGGAGGAGAGTTTACGCTTATTAATTCGTGGTTCGAGAGCGTATCGGGTTACACCACTACTGGGGCAACAATCCTCAATGATATAGAGATTCTTCCTAAGAGCCTCCTCTTTTGGCGCTCCTCTACTCACCTTATAGGCGGTGCAGGGGTAGTGATATTTGCGCTTGCTCTTATGCCAATGCTTAATAAGGCTCGCAGTTCGCTATCAAGTGTTGAAATTTCACCCTTTGTAAAAGATAATTTTAAGTACAAACTTAAAAAAGCCATTCGTGTAATAATTGCCGTGTATGCTCTTTTAGTAGTAGTTGAAACAATCTTGCTAAAGGTTGCTGGTATGGATTGGTTCGACTCTATTAATCACGCTTTCTCAACTATTTCTACGGGTGGATTCAGTACCAAAAACTTAAGTATTGCATATTATAACAATATTTGGATTGAGGTAATCATAATGTTCTTCATGGCTGCGGCTGCTATTCATTTCGGGTTGATTTATGCCACTCTGATGGGTAAGAAACCGAATATTTTTTCAGCCGAGGTTTCGAGATATTTTATACTTACTATTGTAGTATGTACAGCACTGATTACTATTAATTTATGGAGTGCTAATCAGTACGATTTATTGACTTCGTTACGGTACGCCTCGTTCGAATTTATAGCCACAATAACTACCACTGGATTTGCAACGGTTGATACTGCGTTATGGCCTGCATTTACTGTAACTTTGATGATCTTAATATCTTTTCAGTGTGGTTGCGCTGGCTCTACTGCTGGAGGAATTAAGGCTGATAGGGTGCTACTTCTGCTTAAAGCTATTAAGCTGGAGTTTCGAAAGATTCAGCACCCCGATGCTATTATTACGATACGAATGAATAATAAAGGGGTTGCACATGAGTTGGTACACTCGACTCTAATTTTTGCTTTTCTATTTCTGCTGACTGTAATAGTGGGGGCGCTTTTTGCTTCGATGATGGGGGTAGATTTAATTACTGCATTTACAGGTTCGCTCGCTTGTGTTAGTAATATTGGCCCTGGATTTGGTGAGGTTAGCTCGATGAGTAACTTCTCGGAGCTGCCCGAGAGTGTAAAGGTTGTTTTTACGATTTTGATGATTGCAGGTCGTTTAGAGCTCTTTGGATTTATGCAACTTCTGTTTATAGATAGCTGGAAGTAGTTTTTTTTGTAATATTATTAACAATGATAAGTGATTGATTTTTAATTACTTATCATTGTTGCATTATATAAGGTAAAGAATTTTTTAGTATAATGTTTTTTTGTTTGCAAATATTTTGTTAATTTTGGGGTTTAAGAACCTGAGTTTTGGATAAGAAAGTATGACTGTTTCTTAATCAAAATTCAAGTTAAGAGGTAATGTTGAAGACGAATTAGCTTAAACTAATGAAATATATAAAAATAGTTGTCTCCCTAACTGTGATGGTGTTTGCTGCTGGCAATCTCCTATCGCAGAGCGTAGAGGCGGGGCTTAGTAGTAATAAAGAGTATCAAACTGCGTTAAGGCAGCTTGATTCGTTGAATTATATACAGGGCTCTTTACTAAAACAGATAGAGAATTTAAAACAGTATGGCGAAAAGCAAGGTGAAAGTGCTTTACGTTATGCTGATTCAACTATTGTTCTAGAGAATAAACTATTTGAACTTCGTGCTTCGATTGGCACACTTACTTCTAGATGTAGCAATATCGAGCAAGAGTATATCATATCTAATTTTACCTCTGAAAGTAATGCGAGTAACGCTGCTATTTCTACTCAAATATCTCGTACTAGGCTGATTGATAATCGCTTTATTTATGAAAATCTGAAAGATGACGAGCTAGAGATATTACAGAACGAGGTTGATAAAGATCAAATTTATCTTCACTATCGCGATTCAATGTATCAGAACGTTGATATTCTGCAGAGGGTTGAACGTCTGCTCAACACCACGCAGAGGCAGTCTGATGCCGATTCGTTATATTACATAGCTGAGAATGTACAAGAGAATGTAGCTAGATATGAAGAGATAGTTGCCAAAGGATTACAAGAGGTTAATGACGTTAAAATAGCGGCATACACACGGATACTTAGCGAGTTAAAGGTTGATAAGGCAATTGTTAATAACTATGTTTCGGAGTACGCTAAGATAAATAAATTGGCAGTCGAGGCTAAAGGTGATAGGTTATCGCCAATATTTTACACCTACTCAATGACTAGGGATTTAATTTTGTCTATCGAGAAGAATTTAGCTGAGAGGTTAGCTTATATCTCTTCGCTTGATTCGATAAATAACAAAATTGCAGCAATGTCGGGGCAGCGTTTCGAAGTTGCCGATATAAGTATTCCTGAGTTAGAGTATGTGACCTTTAATCCTGTAGCAGTAGGGGGTAAGGGTGTTCATTTTTCACGTAACCCTATTCCTAAGGTAACATTACCATCAAATGGGGCGGTGTATAGTATCTTTATTATGGTGCTAGATAGCCCAAATCGTTATCTGAATAGTCTCAAAGATGTGAATCCTTTAGCTGTTTTTATAAACGAGAAGGGGGAGTACGAGTACTATGCAGGGTTATACACTACACGCAATAGGGCATTAATGGATGTTGATAGGCTAAAAGAGATAG
>CAYJHM010000142.1:0-5456 GCA_964369935.1 uncultured Rikenellaceae bacterium | reverse complement strand
TATCGATAAATAAAATATTAAACCTTTTTAAGGGACGACTAATTGGGTAATATTGTGAAGTTTTAGTTGAAAGAGGAGTAATAGGCTTGAATTGTGTATATAAATTTTGCAAAAGAAATAGGAGGGGATTTTCTATTCTATTGTAGTTCGAATATTTAATTTTTATGAATAACCATTAACAATGTCAATTATGCTCAAAAAAATTTATTCGTTTTATAGAGATGGTTTTCGCAGTATGACTGTGGGTAGAACCTTGTGGCTTATTATTGGGATAAAATTATTTATTATGTTTGGGATTCTGCGAATTTTTGTATTTAAGTACGAGCACCAAGGAATGAATCAGGAAGAAAGGGCTATTAAGGTGAGAGGAGTGCTTACAGATAGGGTAGTAGAGATAGATGATTTTGAGTCAGAGAATTAAACATAACACCTAAAATATACAACTATGACAATTTTGACTTTAACAGAGGCAGTTGATTGGTCTCGGGGGCTATTTGCCCTAACGGCTATGTATCACTGGTTATTTGTACCGCTAACGTTGGGTTTGGGTTTTATTTGTGCTATTATGGCGACAATACACTACCGAACCAAAGAACCAAAGTGGAAAAAGATTACTAAGTACTGGATGACCCTTTTTGCTATTAACTTCGCTATCGGGGTGGCTACGGGTATAATTCTGGAGTTCGAGTTTGGAACAAACTGGTCTAATTATTCGTATTTTGTGGGAGATATTTTTGGTGCTCCACTAGCTATTGAGGGGATATTAGCATTCTTTATGGAGGCAACATTCTTGGCTGTTATGTACTTCGGTTGGGAGAGGGTGTCACCTCGCTTTCACCTCATCTCTACTTGGCTAACGGCAATAGGGGCTAATATATCAGCCGTATGGATATTAGTGGCTAATAGTTGGATGCAGTACCCTGTGGGTATGCGATTTAATCCCGCAACTATGCGAAACGAGATGTACGATTTTTGGGCAGTGGCAACCTCTGATGTAGCTATAAATAAAATTGCTCATACAACACTATCAAGTTTCTTGTTGGCTGCTGTATTTGTTGTGGCAATATCGGCATGGTATCTTATTAAGGGTCAAAATATAGAGTTTGCTAAGAAGAGTATTCGTGTGGCTGCGATATTTGGTCTCTCGGCAGCTATTTTGACTGCTACAACAGGAGATAGATCGGGCTACCTAGTGGCTAAGACTCAGCCAATGAAGTTTGCAGCAATGGAGGGGTTAATGGAGGGGCATCGTGATTTAGGATTAACAGTAATGGGGGTTGTTGCCTCGGATGTTAATGAGCGTAGGCACACTAATGAGACAGCGGTTAAATTTAAGTTCGAGATTCCCAAAATGCTGACACAGCTAGCTACGCGAGGAGATGGTTCGTTTATCCCGGGGGTGAATGATCTGCTCTACGGAAATACGCAAGAGGGAATTTTATCAACCGAGCAGAAGATTAAGCGAGGAAGATATGCTATTAATACCCTAAAAGAGTATAGCGACGCTCAAGCAAAAGGGGATAGTGTTACGGTTAATCGTATTAACGAACTATTTAACTACGATTCGCCTACGGGGCAAGAGTTTTTGGGTAACTACTTTAAATATTTTGGGTACGGATACTTCAGTTCGCCCATGGAGGTAGTCCCAAACATAGCATTGGTGTTTTATAGTTTCCGTGTAATGGTAGGGGTTGGTTCGTTCTTAATTTTACTGTTTGGATTGATTCTGTTTCTATCCTATAAAGATAAATTGCAAAAATATAGGTTACTGTTATGGGTGGCTCTGTTTACTCTGCCTATAACATATTTAGGTTCGCAGGCTGGTTGGATAGTGGCCGAAGTGGGTCGTCAGCCTTGGACAATTCAAGATTTATTACCTACTGTTGCTGCCGTGTCGGATATATCGAGTGGGGCAGTAAAAACAACCTTCTTTATATTTGTTGTACTATTCACTACACTGTTAATAGCCGAGTTGCGAATTATGTATAACCAGATAAAAAAGGGGCCTCAACAGTTAGATTAGTGCGATTTGTTTAACCATTAAATTTATAATTATGTCATATATATTTTTACAGCAATATTGGTGGTTCATAATGTCGTTATTGGGCGGTATTTTAGTATTTCTACTATTCGTGCAGGGCGGGCAGTCGTTAATCACTATTCTGGGTAAGACCGATAAGCAACGTTCGATAATAGTTACTGCAATGGGGCATAAATGGGAGCTTACATTCACCACACTTGTAACCTTTGGAGGGGCATTTTTTGCTTCGTTTCCACTATTCTACTCAACTAGTTTTGGTGGAGCTATATATGTATGGTTAGCAATTCTTATCTGTTTTGTGCTTCAGGCGGTATCGTATGAGTATCGTAAAAAGCAGGGTAATCTGCTAGGCTCTCGAACATACGAAACATTTTTAATTATTAATGGCACACTAGGAACATTTCTGCTAGGTGCGGCAGTGGCAACACTCTTTACAGGGGGTAACTTTATTGTTGAACGGGCAAATATAGTAACACTAGGGGGAAATAACATAATTAGCAGCTGGGCAAACAACTGGCACGGGTTAGAGGCTATTCTCGATTATCGAAATGTAGCTCTTGGGCTTGCTCTGCTATTCCTTGCTAGGGTGCTAGGTATTCAGTATCTACATAATGCTACTGTTGAGAGCGAGATAAAGAGCAATTCGCAAAAGATTTTTACTGTTTCGGTTATAGGTTTCCTTGTTGCATTCCTTACCTTTTTAGTATCTATACTATTCTCTAAGGGAATGACTTTGGGGGTTGATGGTATTGTAACAGCTGTTGATAATAAATATCTTACTAACCTAATCGAGATGCCTGCCATAGCAGCTATAATGGCTATTGGTGTATTGTTAGTTCTATATAGTATATGGCTCACAATTTATAAAGATGGCAGTTCGAAAGCTATATGGTTCAGTGGTGTTGGTGTGGTTTTAACAGTTACAATGTTGCTACTTACAGCTGGGTATAATAACACATCGTTCTATCCGTCGTTGGTAGATGCTCAAAGTTCGTTGTTTATCACAAATAGCTCGTCTAGTTACTTCACGCTTAAAACAATGACCTACTCGTCGATTATGATACCGTTTGTGCTTGCATATATTTGGTATGCGTGGCGACAAATGAATAAAAAAAGGATAACAGAGGAGACTATTGATACAGAGAGTTCGTATTAATAGCCTGAGTTTTGAAGAAAAAAGTCTGTTTGTAATTGTTTATTATCCTGATATAAGTAATTTAAACTATTTCTTATCCAAAACTCAGGTTAATAGCACACAATTTGTATATTATTAATTTTAAATATTATTTTATGGAATCAATTATCAATTCGCAAATCACAGAATTTGCAGTTCAAGCTTTTCACCAAGGAGAGTTCAAAACAGTTACAAACAAAGATTTAGAGGGAAAATGGGCTATATTTTTCTTCTATCCAGCAGACTTTACATTTGTTTGTCCTACCGAGCTGGTAGATATGGCAGATAAGTATGCTAAGTTTCAAGAAATGGGTGTAGAGATTTATTCGGTGAGTACCGATACTCACTTTACTCATAAAGCGTGGCACGATGCATCGGAGAGTATTCGTAAAATTAACTATCCAATGTTAGCAGACCCAACAGGTTTACTTTCGCGAGCTTTTGGTGTGATGATAGAAGAGGCAGGAATGGCTTATCGTGGTACTTTCTTAGTTAATCCAGAGGGGCTTATCAAATTGGCAGAGATTCAAGATACCGCTATCGGGCGTAATGCCGACGAGTTGATACGTAAGGTAGAGGCAGCACAGTTTGTTGCTACTCACGACGGAGAGGTTTGTCCAGCTAAATGGGAGAAGGGCAAAGAGACTCTTAAACCAAGTATCGACCTAGTAGGTAAGATTTAATTCCAATTTATTTGGGATAATTTTAGCTTGCCTTATATTTTTTGTGAGGCAAGCTTTTTTGTTAATATAACGATAAAAATATGTTAGATACAAATATTATAGAGCAGTTACGCTCGATTTTTGGTTCGTTGAACTCTAGCTACACATTAAAGGTTGAGTCGCCTGCTAATCACGAGAATCGTAGCGAGATGGTAGATTTAGTTGAGGGGGTAGCCAGCTCTTCAGATAAGATAGAAGCAGTAATAGTTGAGGGCGAGCAGTTACGTTTATCTCTGCTTAAAGATAGTGTTGAGGTGGGTGTGTCGTTTAGAGCTATACCTTCGGGGCACGAATTTAATTCATTGTTATTAGCAATCTTAAATTGTGATGGCGTGGGTAAAAATCTACCTGATAGCTTTACTATCGAGAGGATTAAGGCACTTAAAGGCGAAATTTCACTTACAACTTATATGATGCTTGACTGTACTAAGTGTCCTGATGTTATTCAGGCTCTTAATATTATGGCTATGTATAACCCCAATATCACCCACGAGGCGGTTGATGGAGCGATAAACCTTGAAGAGGTGCGAGGGCATAATGTGCACGCTGTTCCTGCTGTTTTTGTGGGCGATGAGAATATTCACGTAGGTAGAGGAAATTTAGGTGAGCTTCTGAATAAGTTAGAAGAGCGTTTTGGTACCGAAGGGGCAGTATCGCAAGAGCAACGTAATTACGATGTTGTGGTGCTAGGTGGAGGACCTGCTGGTGCAACTTCGGCAATATATCTAGCTCGTAAGGGTGTTAAGGTGGCAGTTGTAGCCGATAAGATAGGAGGGCAGGTGAATGATACTGTTGGAATAGAGAATATCACTTCGATAGCAAAAACAACAGGTCAAGCACTGGCGGCAAATCTGCGTACACATCTTGAGGAGTATGATATAGATATTTTAGATAATAGGGTAGTAGAGAGTATTACTAAAACAGACGATGGCTACCTACTAAAAGCACGAGGAGGCGAGAGTTATCACGCTCCACGTATAGTTGTGGCAACAGGGGCGCAATGGCGAAAGTTAAATATCCCTGGTGAAGAGCAATATTTAGGGCGTGGAATCTCTTTCTGTCCTCACTGCGATGGGCCATTCTTTAAAGATAAGATGGTTAGTGTTATTGGTGGAGGAAATTCGGGTATCGAGGTAGCGATAGATCTTGCTCGTATCTGTACTAAGGTGACAGTATTAGAGTTTATGCCTGAGCTAAAGGCAGATAAAGTTCTTCAAGATTTAGCTCGTTCCACCTCAAATATCGAGATAATAACCAACACCGAGACAGTAAAGATACGTGGCGATCAGAAGAGTGTTACATCAATAGTTAGACGAGATAGAGAGAGTGGTCAAGAGCACGAGATAGAGCTATCTGGTGTATTTATTCAAGTTGGATTGCTGCCTAACTCGCAACTGCTTGAAGGGTTAGTTGATATTAATAAACGAGGCGAGATAGTTACCGATGGATATGGTCGCACCTTAACATCTGGAATTTATGCCGTAGGCGATGTTACCGACGTGTTACACAAACAAATTGT
>CAYJHM010000141.1:0-5478 GCA_964369935.1 uncultured Rikenellaceae bacterium | reverse complement strand
ATCGTAACTGGCTTACCTGATGCTTATGGACGTGGACGTATCATCGGTGACTATCGTCGTGTTGCTCTTTACGGAACTGAAATTCTTATTAAAGATAAGATGCAACAACTTGAGCGTCTTGATATTCAAGAGATAACAGTAGATATTATTCAGCAGCGCGAAGAGGTGAGCGAGCAGATAACTGCACTTAAGCAGTTCGAGAAGATGTGTTTATCTTATGGTTTCGATGTAACAACACCTGCTACAAACGCTAAAGAGGCTGTACAATATGTATATCTATCATACCTAGCTGCTACAAAGGATCAAGATGGTGCTGCTATGTCGTTAGGTCGCACCTCTACATTCCTTGATATCTATATACAAAAAGATATCGAAGCTGGAATCATTACCGAGGGAGAGGCTCAAGAGCTTATCGATCAATTTATTATCAAGCTGCGTATTATCCGTTTTATCCGTACACAAGAGTATAACGAGCTATTCTCAGGTGACCCAGTATGGGTTACAGAGTGTTTAGGAGGTCAAGGTGTAGATGGTCGTACTTTAGTTACTAAAACATCGTTCCGTTATCTTCATACACTATTCAATCTGGGGCCTGCACCAGAGCCAAACTTAACTGTTCTATGGTCAGCTAACCTTCCTGAGAACTGGAAGCGTTTCTGCGCTAAGGTATCTATCGCTACTTCGTCTATCCAGTACGAGAACGACGATTTAATGCGCCCAGAGTATGGTGATGATTATGGTATCGCTTGTTGTGTGTCTCCGCTAAAGATTGGTAAGCAAATGCAGCTATTTGGTGCTCGTGCAAACCTTGCTAAGTGTCTTTTATACGCTATCAACGGAGGACGTGACGAGATAACTGGTAAGCAAATCTCTTCAATATATAGCCCAATCACTTCAGAGTACCTTGATTATGATGAGGTGATGGAGCGTTTCCAGCAAATGATGCGCTGGTTAGCTAAGGTGTATGTAAATGCACTAAAAGTTATTCACTACATGCACGATAAGTATTCGTACGAGGCATACGAGATGGCTCTTCACGATTTAAATGTTGAGAGAATACGTGCTACGGGTATTGCTGGTTTATCTATCGTTACCGATTCGCTTGCGGCTATCCGCGACACTAAAGTGCGTGTTATCCGCGACGAGAGAGGTCTTGCAGTTGGATTCGAGCGTGAGGGTGATTATGTACCATTTGGTAACAATAACGATGCTACCGACCAGATAGCTGTTGATATTACCGAGAAGTTTATGATGTATCTTCGTCAGCACGAAACATACCGTAACGCTAAACCTACTCAATCAATCCTAACAATCACCTCAAACGTGGTTTACGGTAAAAAGACAGGTGCTACTCCTTGTGGACGTGAGGCGGGTACTCCATTTGCTCCGGGTGCAAACCCAATGAATGGCCGCGATACTAGCGGTGCTCTTGCAGCTCTTGCTTCGGTATCTAAGTTACCGTTCGAGCACTCACAAGATGGTATCTCGTACACATTTGGTATCACTCCTGATGCTTTAGGTAAAGACGAATCAACTAGAGAGAGCAACATCGTTACACTTTTAGATGGTTATTTCACTCCATTCGGAGGACAACACCTAAATGTTAATGTGTTCGACAGAGAGCTACTTATTGATGCTATGGAGCACCCTGAGTTATATCCACAACTTACTATCCGTGTATCGGGTTACGCCGTTAATTTTGTGCGCCTAACACGTGAGCAGCAGTTAGATGTTATCTCTAGAACCATAAGCAGCAAAATCTAATTCAGATTATATTATAATTCATCGCCCCTGAAAAGGTCTATCTCCTTTTTGGGGGCGATTTATCTAAAGTATATAGACTATGAAAATACACTCTTTTGAAAGCTTTGGTACGGTTGATGGGCCAGGTGTGCGCTTTGTTGTTTTTACTCAAGGATGCCCCCTGCGCTGTTTATACTGTCATAATCCCGATACTTGGGAAATTAACGGAGGAAAAGATATCTCGATAGAGAATATTTTTAATGAAATAAGCAAATATCGCAACTATATTGCTAAGGGGGGAGTTACTCTCTCTGGTGGCGAGCCGCTGCTTCAAGCTGCCGAGGCGAAAGAGTTATTTATAATATGTAAAAAAGAGGGGATACATACCGCTATCGACACAACAGGCATAATACTCAATAACGAAGTTAAAGAGTTACTCAAATTTACAGATTTAGTTCTACTCGACATTAAATCAATTCACCCTGACGAACATAAGGAGATAACAGGAGGTGCTCAACTAGACAAACCGCTACAATTTCTTGATTATCTTCAAGAGCAGGGGATAAAGTGTTGGATAAGGCATGTTGTACTTCCTAGCTATACCGACAATATCGAGCAGCTAACTCAACTAGCAAGTTACCTAGAGAATTTTAGCGTCATCGAAAAGGTGGAACTACTACCCTACCATACTATGGCTTTATCAAAATATGAGAGCCTTGGTTTAACATATCCACTTGAGGGTGTTGATGGTGTAAAACATAGTTATATAGAGAGTATTAAGCCAATTTTTGCGAAATGGAATAGGTAAAATTAGATCATTATCGAAATTACAATCCATTAACCAAAAGCCCCGTTCTGTTAATACATTAACAGAACTAATTGACAATCAACTACAAAAAAATTAATAAAATCATTTTGTCATTTACCTTATTTTAATTATCTTTGCAAAGTTTTCTGCCCATAATTTAATCAATTATGGGGATATAGGATAAAAAATTAAAATAAATTATTAATATACTTAATTCTTAAGAAATGGCAAAAGAGAAAAAAATGATTACCTGTGACGGTAATTATGCAGCTGCTCACATAGCTTATATGTTTAGTGAAGTGTCAGCTATCTATCCAATTACGCCATCATCAACAATGGCCGAGCTGGTTGATGAGTGGAGTGCAAATGACAGAAGAAATCTATTTGGTCAGAAGGTGAAAGTTGTTGAGATGCAATCAGAGGCTGGTGCTGCTGGTGCTGTTCACGGTTCGCTTCAAAGTGGTGCTTTAACTACCACTTTTACTGCATCACAAGGTCTTCTATTAATGGTTCCAAACATGTACAAGATAGCAGGAGAGCTTCTACCTGCTGTTTTCCACGTTAGTGCACGTGCTCTTGCATCTCACGCACTATCAATCTTTGGCGACCACCAAGACGTTATGGCTACTCGCCAAACAGGATTTGCTATGTTAGCTTCAAACTCGGTTCAAGAGGTTATGGATTTAGCTGCTGTTGCACACCTTGTAGCACTTAAATCACGTGTTCCATTCCTACACTTCTTTGATGGATTCCGTACTAGCCACGAGATTCAGAAGATTGAGGCTCTTCAAAATGAAGATCTTGAGCACCTACTAGACAAAGAGGCTTTAAATGCTTTCCGCAACAGAGCTCTTAACCCTGAGCACCCAGTAACTCGTGGTACAGCTCAAAACCCTGATATCTATTTCCAAGCACGCGAGGCTTGTAATCCATTCTACACTGCTGTACCTGACATGGTTGAGGAGTGCATGAACGAGGTAGCTAAAATTACTGGTCGTAACTATGCTCCATTTAAGTACTACGGTGCTGAGGATGCTACTCGTGTAATTATCGCTATGGGTTCGATTAACGATACAATTCAAGAGGTTGTTGATCACCTTAACGCTAAAGGCGAGAAGGTTGGTTTAATCACTGTTCACCTATATCGTCCATTCTCGGCTAAGCACTTTATGAGTGTAATGCCTAAAACAGCTAACCGTATTGCTGTTCTTGATAGAACTAAAGAGCCAGGTGCTAATGGCGAGCCACTATATCTTGATGTACGTGATCTATTCTACGGACAAGAGAATGCTCCTATGATTATCGGTGGTAGATATGGTCTTTCTTCTAAAGATACTACTCCATCGCAAATTATTTCGGTTTATAACAACCTTGCTGCTGATGCTCCTAAGAGTGGATTCACTATTGGTATTGAGGACGATGTTACAAACCTATCTCTTCCTATGCTTGAGGAGGTTAGTATGAACCCAGAGGGTATGTACGAGGCTCGTTTCATCGGGTTAGGTTCTGATGGTACTGTTGGTGCTAACAAGAACTCGATTAAGATTATCGGCGAGACAACTGATAAGTATGTTCAGGCTTACTTCTCTTACGACTCGAAGAAGTCGGGAGGTTATACATCATCTCACCTTCGTTTCGGTGATAAGCCAATTCGTTCGCCTTATCTAGTTACTACTCCTAACTTTATCGCTTGTCACGTTCCTGCTTACCTAGGTAAGTACGATCTTCTTAAAGGTCTACAAAAAGGGGGAACATTCCTACTTAACTCACTATGGGACGAGGAGACAACTATGAGCCATATCCCTAACGACATGAAGCGTTATATGGCTAAAAACAATATTAACTTCTATATCATCAATGCTACTAAGCTTGCTGCTGGTCTAGGTCTAGGTAGCCGTACTAACACTATTATGCAGAGTGCATTCTTCAAGGTTAGTGAGGTTATCCCTTACACTATGGCAGTTGAGTACATGAAGAAGGCTATCTATAAGTCGTACGGCAACAAAGGAGAGGATATTGTAAATAAGAACTACGCTGCGGTAGATGCTGGAGCTGATGTTATTAAGATAGAGATTCCTGCTGAGTGGGCTAATATTGCTGACGAGGCTGCTGTAACTAAAGATGTTCCTGCATTCATCTCTGAGGTTGTTGAGCCAATCAACGCTCTTAAGGGAGATGATCTTAAAGTTAGTGCTTTCGTAGGTCGCGAAGATGGAACTTGGGATGCTGGTACTACCGAGTACGAGAAGCGTGGTATCGCTGTTGCTGTTCCTGAGTGGAGTGCGGAGAACTGTATTCAGTGTAATCAGTGTTCTTATATCTGTCCTCACGCTGCTATCCGTCCATTCTTATTAACCGACGAGCAGGCTGCTAATGCTCCTGAGGGAACAACATTTGCTCAAGGTAACGCAAACCTAAAAGAGTACAAATATAGAATGCAAGTAAGTGTTCTTGACTGTACTGGCTGTGGTAACTGTGCTAACATCTGTCCATCTAAGACTAAGGCTCTAACAATGAAGCCACTTGATAGCCAAATGAACCAAACAACTACTTGGGATTATATGCACAAGCAGATTGGTTACAAAGATATCGAGAAAGAAAAGTCGGTTAAAAATAGCCAATTTGCTCAACCACTATTCGAATTCTCGGGTGCATGTGCTGGTTGTGGCGAGACTCCTTATATCAAAACTATCACTCAACTATATGGCGATAGAATGATGGTTGCAAATGCAACTGGTTGTTCTTCTATCTACGGAGGATCTGCTCCTGCTTCTTCTTACTGTAAAGACTCTAAGGGTCACGGACCAGCTTGGGCTAACTCTCTATTCGAGGATAACGCTGAGTTTGGTTACGGTATGAGTGTAGCTGTAAATGCTATGCGCGAGCGTATTATGAACACTATGCTAGAGGCTAACGAGAAGTGCACT
>CAYJHM010000140.1:4674-5690 GCA_964369935.1 uncultured Rikenellaceae bacterium | reverse complement strand
TGCAAGTGTACCGCATACTATACTTGATAGCAATAAAATTATTATATCGTTCATTTCGTTATTTTTTTCTTTATGTCCTCTATACTTAATTAATTCTATCCCACCATTTATACTACTTCCCTTCTTCATACCACAGTTTAGTATATTTAAGCTTAGCTAGCAATGCGAGAGCTTCCATTGCTCTCGCCAATGTAGGAGCTAAATATCCCCATTGGAGTTGTTCTCTTTCCTAGTGAGGAGTGGTATCTCTCCTCATTATAGTACCTCATCCACTTCTTGATGCCAATTGCTAAAATTGCACCATCACCGAAGTTGCGAGGGTAAATATACTCATATTTTATTGTTCGCCAAAATCTTTCGATAAAAATATTATAAATTGCCCTACCTTTACAATCCATACTAATTTGTATTTTATGCACCTCAACTACCTCAATCCACTCTTTTGAGGTGAATTGACTACCTTGGTCTGAATTTATAATTTCAGGCGTTCCATAATGCGAAACAGCACTGTTTAGCACCTCGATGCAATTCTTTGCCTCAATAGTATTATACAATCCCCAACCAACAATATAACGACTATATATGTCTATTATAGCCGTAAGATACAGATAACCCTTTACCATCGAAATATAGGTTATATCAATTGCCCATACCTGATTAGGACGCTCTATTTTAAGCCCCCTTAACAAGTATGGTTTGATGTATTTTGCCTTACCTGGTTTCGACAGGTTACGTTTTGGACAAATCGCATCTATACCCATCTTCCTCAATAATCTACGTGTGCGCTTAATGCCAACAATATACCCTATTGTCACAAGAAAATCACACATACGTAATACACCCTTCTCAGGATGTTTTAGATACTCTTTATCTAGCTCTTCCATTAACTCTAAATCCGAAGTAGTCTTCTCTTGGGGCTTATAATAACAAGAGGTGCGATTTAGGTTAAGTATCTCATATTGACCTCGTAGTGATAGAGCGTGGTGGGGATTAATTACTTTTTGGAGTACTTCCCA
>CAYJHM010000140.1:0-4664 GCA_964369935.1 uncultured Rikenellaceae bacterium | reverse complement strand
CTATACCCAATTTCTCGGAAGCCTCCTTTGCAAAATCCAGCTCTAACTCTAAACGACCTATCTTCTCATACAGACGTTTCTCTCTACGTTCTGCCTCCACGTCGGGTGCCTTACTTGAAAATATCTCGCTACTACGTGATAAGAACTCTCGTTTCCAGTCCGAGATTTGTTGTGGATGAACCTCATATTTACTCGCAAGCTCTTGAAGTGTCATACGTTCCTTTAATGCCTCAACGGCTACCTGTGCTTTAAAGGCTGCACTGTGCCTCTTCCTATTAACCATAATCTTTTTTTTTACAAAGTTAATACTTTATATTAAGTTTAACTAGTGGTATTAATTATGGGGAGTATTATAGTATACCGAAAAGTCGTTTCACCGCACCGAGGTGTTGAGAATAAATATTGCCTCAATCTCAGCTAAGAGTAAAAAAATATCGAGATGACAAAAAAATAGAGAGAGAAAAGCGAATTGTGGCAAAGATGGTCGAAATATATTGCAGAAATCGCCACAAAACAGCTACTCTATGCGCAGAGTGTGATGAGCTTGTTCGTTATGCACATTCACGACTACACAATTGCCCATTTGGAGAAGACAAAAGGGCTTGTAAAAGATGTACAATATACTGTTACGAGCCCTCTATGCGTAATAAAATTAGAGTTATAATGAATTATTCAGAGAGAAGAATGATTTTTCAATCTCCATTATCTACAATAAGACACCTGTGCAAATAATTTAAAGTTGTATTTCTTATTTTTAACAAAAAAGAATATTTTTTCAAAATTTGACGTAAAGCGATCGGTTGCCCCTAAAAAACAAAAAGATTATTGACCGAAGTTTATAAATTAGAGAAATAATTTTTTGTTTTATAATTTTGCAAGGTTTTAAGCAAACTAAGTCAAAACCTTGCAGTATTATCTGACAAAATATCATTGTATTTCTCTGACTATTAATACTAAGGTTCCTTTTTAAGGGACAACTACTTATAGCCAGAGTAATAAACTATTACCAACAGACTTTTTTTAGTGTAGTTCAGTTTCAGCGCGTTATTGTAAAAGCGGAGCGTAGCGCACTTAATGTGCGTGAGCATCGTATTTTGCAATAAGGCACTGAAAATGAGCTGCAATAAAGAAAGTATGACTGCTTCTTATCCTAAACTCTGGTTCAAAAATGGATAACAGCCACCGATACGATTTCATGTCGATGAAGATACCCACACAAGGATATTGCTAATTGACTAGATATTTCTTAACGTGATAATAGCTTATCACTAATGATATATTTAACTTTGTAATCGAAAAGTTTACCTTTTTTAGCATAGCTACTTTTCAACATATTGCCAGCTTTTGCGTTATTCTCTAGTTTCATAATTGTAGGTGATATCTTCTTTAAATCCTCCATACCAAACGACTCTAATGCAATCATAAACGCTTTACCTAGTGTAGAAACATCGTCGAGCACATTTGATAAATATTTGGCATCAAAATGAAGCGCCGTCAGATAATCTTCACAGTAGCTAATATATCTATCCGAATCTTTAGATACTGATGCATTTATTATAGACGCAACAATCATATAGGGTGGTAAATCACCTTGAATATTGAGCTTTTTATAATCCGACAACAATATATCAGTCACCTTTTTAAACCACTCATAATCGATATCTATTGTAGACTGCGGCTTGGATAGCTTATCATATAATACCCTCTTCATTATCGACTGAACACCGCTTTTAAGCATCTCCAACTTATCACCTTTGACCCTATCTAAATGATTAATTATTTTCTTATACTCCTCGCTTTCAACATCTGTTATAGTGGCGATATAAGCTGACCAATATTTTGGAGAATAATAGTCACCATTTTTCACATCTCTAAAAAACTCTTTTTTAACCTTATCATACGTTCTTGTCATATAGTTACTGTTTAAGGTCGTTAGGTATGATGCAATAAAATCAACATCGTTCTTTTTCGATTCGTATTGGTTACGCATCTTCTCTATATTAGATTCCCTAATTCGTCTTGTAGTAGTTCGCATACTTGACGAAAAGTCGCTTAAACTTAACTCACCTACATGACGGTATAGCTCCCTGCCTTTCGGGTCGATTACTATGTGTGTGGGTAATGCATTCACATCATACATCGCGGCTAATATCTTACCTGCCCTTTTTTCTGTATCTAACAAAATTGAACAGAATTTTGCGTTCATATATTCACCTAAATCGGGATTGGTAAACACCTCTTTTTTCATCTTTTGGCAAGGGGCACACCACTTTGCTCCGAAATTAAGATATATTATCTTATTTTCTGCTTCAGCCATTTCAAAAAGCTTTTCAATGGGCATATTTTGAAACTCAATACCTTTATTTTGAGCAACTAAAGCAACTGAAAAACAAAGGCAAACGAATGTTATTATAACTTTTTTCATCTTTTAACGATTATTTATATTAAAATTTTCAGCAAAATTAATTGCCTTTAAGACATTAATAACTCCCCCGCTAATACTCATTGACCCAAAATCAACTAAAGAGAACCCTTCTTGTGATGAATCTTTTACAGGTGGTATAACATTAACCCCTTTTTTATTATCAACACCATTCAATATTGCCTCTTTTATCTGCATTGGACTAAGGCTTGGATAGTATGATTTAATTAAAGCATAAACCCCAGTAATAAATGATGAAGCAATGGTAGAAGATGATATTTTATTATATGTATCGCCCAACTCGTTGGTAACAATAGCGGCCCCTGGCGCAAATAAATCAACGCTTTTAGCTCCATAAGAGGTTGTTACAGAAGGAAAACCTTCGTTATCGTAAGTTGCCACTCGAAGCACTAAAGAACAATCATCACCATTAACAAATTGTTTCATTGGGAACACATCACACGAATCGATATTATCTTTACCGTCGCCTGCCGAAACAACAATCATCACCCCCTTAGATTCGGCATATTTAGCAGCCTCCTCTAACCATGTTGAGCGAGTAAAAATAAATTTGCTTTTTATTAAATCAATCACATCTGCGCCATTATCAACAGCATATCTTATTGCATTAGCATAATCTTTATCATAAGAATCCGCTTTTGTACTTGGCACAACTTTAATTGCCATAAATTCTAGTTGATTAACCCCATTTACCGACGCTACATCTGAAATAATACCTTGTTTTATAATCGATCCGTGTGGCTGCTTAGAGTTATCGAAAATATCACCATTTCCTTTAATATCATTAATAACATCTAGATTATCTCCTAATGTAATTCTGTCGAATTTCACTTTTGATAATTCTTTCAGATAATCGTTCTTTGCCTGCGAAATTAAAGGCAATACAGCTTTTTGATATCTAATTATCCCCATATCTTTCTTACTAGACAACCCAACACCAATATAGTAACACACTGAGGCATCTAACATATTCTCCTCAGGAGTTGGCATTTTTATATTCGCCACAAACTCTTTGGATATAAAATCTTCATTTTCAGGCAATTTTACTTTGAGTTCTTTTATATACTCGCCCATTTTATAATTAATATATTCAAGGAACTTATATGTAGAAAACTTGCGCCCAATATTCGAACTTTTAGCTATTACATCAAAAAAATAAGCGGCATCTTTATCTCGCAATTTTTCGCCCAATGAAATATTTTCGTATTTCTTATATAAACTAAAAAACGCTCTGTCCATATCAGTGTACTCCTCGTTTGTATTGCCAATAAAATTCCAACCATTAACATCATCAATAAATCCATTTTTATCATCATCAACTCCATTATTAGGAATCTCGTCTGAGTTAATCCATAGTTTATCCCTAAACAGCTCTTCATCGGGGCTAACACCTGCTCCTATCATTGCTACAACAACCTTATTGGCACGCTTAGCTTTGAGTGCACGTTCGGCACCATCTACATCTACCCCAAATGTATAACCTCCACTTCTATGCCATCTTTCTAATTTTTCTCCATTCTGGGCAAGTAATATCGTGTTGCACGTAAGAAAGAGAACTACTAATATTATTAATCTACTCATTTTACTTTTCTTTAAAATAATTCTCAATTCTTTCCACTATATAATTCTTCACCGCCTTACTATATGGGGGAAGAAGTGCTGTTGTTATAAGTTTACCATCAGGATCAATCAATAGATATCTTGGCACACCAGTAAATTTATAGTTGTTATACATAAAATCACCTTCGAAATCTATTAGGTTCTCTAAACTCATTATCTCATAATGCGCTAATGAATATTTCCATTCGTGATACGCATGAATCTTATCAACTGAAATAGTTATAAAATCTACCTTGTTTGGGTACTTGCTTTTAACTTGCTTTGCTAAATCGGCGAACTCGCCTAAATATTTCACACAACCGCCTCACCAGGTAGCCCACATATCTATAACCAGAAACTTCCCTTTATAATCAGTCAAGCTAACAACTTTATTATTTCGGTTATTCAAATTAAACACTGGTGCTGGGTTGCCCTCGGCTAAATTAGCACAATCTCGGAGTCGTTTCATACATTCGTTTTTTCTTGAATTAACCCACTTACTCTCAAGTAGCGACTCCATCTCTTGTAGGTATTTATTCGACGGATCGAATCTGAACGAAAAGTTACTCGTTAAGTACTTATCTGCAATAATAGGGTTTGCATTATTCAATAAAAATTTTGC
>CAYJHM010000139.1:0-5703 GCA_964369935.1 uncultured Rikenellaceae bacterium | reverse complement strand
AAGTCGGCATTAAACGCCGTACAAGCAAGTGGGTGTAGCTGAATAGCCTTTCCCTCAATCAGTTTAGGCTGGAATGCCTGAATACCCAAACGGTGAAGAGTAGGAGCACGGTTTAGTAGTACTGGGTGACCCTTCAACACATTCTCTAATATCTCATATACTATAGCATCACGTCTGTCGATAATCTTACGTGCCGACTTAACAGTCTTAACAATACCTCTCTCGATTAGCTTACGTATAATAAACGGCTTATAAAGCTCGGCAGCCATATCCTTAGGTAGACCACACTCGTGCATTTTTAGCTCTGGTCCAACGACAATTACCGAACGAGCAGAGTAATCAACCCTCTTACCTAACAGGTTCTGACGGAAACGTCCTTGCTTACCCTTTAAACTATCAGATAGCGACTTTAATGGGCGATTAGACTCCGACTTAACAGCATTAGTCTTTCTTGAGTTATCGAATAATGAATCAACCGACTCTTGCAACATACGTTTCTCGTTACGTAGGATAACGTCTGGAGCATTAATCTCAAGAAGTCTCTTAAGACGATTATTACGTATGATAACACGGCGATATAGATCATTCAAATCGGAAGTAGCAAAACGACCTCCATCAAGTGGCACAAGCGGACGAAGTTCTGGCGGTGTTACAGGAACAACCTTAAGCACCATCCACTCAGGATTATTAACACCCTTAGATGCACGGAACGCCTCTACTACATTCAAACGTTTAAGAGCCTCGCTCTTACGTTGCTGCGATGTCTCGTTCATCGTTTTTGCACGCAGCTCGAACGATAGAGCATCAAGATCAACATTTTGAAGAAGAGTATAGATAGCCTCAGCTCCCATCATAGCGATAAACTTATCAGGGTCGCTATTATCTAGCTGCTGGTTTCCTTTAGGAAGAGCCTCTACAATATCAAAATACTCCTTCTCTGATAGTAGCTCGTATTTACTAACACCACTAGCTGCACCAGATTGGATAACAATATATCTCTCATAGTAGATAACAGCATCCATCTTCTTTGTAGGAAGACCAAGTAGGTATCCTATCTTATTAGGAAGAGAGCGGAAATACCATATATGAACCACTGGCACAACAAGAGAGATATGACCTGTTCTCTCACGACGCACTTTCTTCTCAGTCACCTCAACCCCACAACGGTCGCAGATGATTCCTTTATATCTTATCCTCTTATACTTACCACAATGACACTCATAATCCTTTACTGGACCGAAGATACGCTCACAGAAAAGACCATCACGTTCTGGCTTGTATGTACGATAGTTAATTGTTTCTGGTTTTAGAACCTCACCATTAGACCTAGCTAATATCTCCTCAGGAGACGCTAGGGCAATGGTTATTTGCGAAAAATCATTCTCATTCGCACGATTATTCTCTTTGTTAAATGACATATTGTTGAGAATTAAATTTACTATTCAAACTTAATGCTTAATGCTAAGCCTCGTAACTCGTGTAGTAGTACGTTAAGCGACTCAGGGATACCTGGAGTAGGTAGATTATCCCCCTTAACTATCGCCTCGTATGCACGAGCACGTCCCATAACATCATCAGACTTAATAGTTAATATCTCTTGTAAGATATTAGCTGCACCGAACGCCTCATGAGCCCATACCTCCATCTCTCCGAAACGCTGACCTCCGAACTGCGCCTTACCTCCCAGCGGCTGCTGCGTGATAAGTGAGTAAGGACCCGTTGAACGAGCGTGCATCTTATCATCAACCATATGTCCTAGTTTAAGCATATAAACCACACCAACAGTTGCAGGCTGATCAAAACGCTGACCTGTACCTCCATCGTGTAGATAACAGCTACCTGCACGTGGAACACCTGCTTTATCAGTAAACTCGCTTATCTGCTCAAGAGTAGCACCGTCAAAAATTGGAGTAGCAAACTTTAATCCTAGCTCTTTACCTGCCCAACCAAGAACAGTCTCATATATCTGACCGATGTTCATACGAGAAGGTACACCAAGAGGATTAAGAACAATATCTACAATAGTACCATCAGCTAAGAATGGCATATCCTCGTCACGTACAACCCTAGCAACAATACCTTTGTTACCGTGGCGACCTGCCATCTTGTCTCCTACTTTCAGCTTACGCTTCTTAGCAACATATACCTTAACTAACTTAATAATTCCTGAAGGTAGCTCATCTCCGTTAGAGAAGAAGTGCTTCTCACGCTTAAGTTGAGCATCTATCTGCTTATACTTAATAGTAAAGTTATTTAGTAATTTCTTTATTAGATCATTCTTATGCTCATCTGCAACCCAACCATTTGGATTAACATTGGTAAAATCAAGCTCACTAATAAGGGCACGTGTAAACTTATTACCCTCTGGTATAAGTACAGCATTAATTAAATCCTTAACACTAACCACAAGCTCGCCCTCAAGTAGCTCACCCAATTTTTCTAGCATAATAGCTCTTAAATCATCTGCCTCCTTCTGGAATTTAGCATCTATCTTATCAAGCTGTACCTTCTCAATCTGACGACCTTTACGGTTCGACTTCTCGGCTCTAGAGAACAACTTCCTGTCAATAATAACACCGTGAAGCGATGGTTGCGCTTTAAGTGAAGCATCTTTCACATCACCTGCCTTATCTCCGAAGATGGCACGAAGTAGCTTCTCCTCTGGCGATGGATCACTCTCTCCTTTAGGCGTAATCTTACCAACAAGAATATCACCAGGACGGATATTTGCTCCAATTCTAACAACTCCATTCTCGTCAAGATCGCGAGTCATATCCTCACTCACATTTGGAATATCAGATGTTAGCTCCTCAACACCTCGTTTAGTGTCACGAACCTCCATTATATACTCATCAACGTGAACAGATGTGTAAACATCATCTCTTACTAGACGCTCCGAGATAACAATAGCATCCTCGAAGTTATATCCCTTCCAAGGCATGAAGGCAACCTTTAGATTCTTACCTAAAGCAAGCTCTCCATCATTAGTAGAATAACCCTCAGTTAGAATTTGCCCTGCTACTACCCTATCACCCTTACGTACAAGCGGGCGAAGTGTAATAGATGTATTTTGGTTTGTTTTTCTGTAACGTGGAAGATCACAAATCGTAATCTCTGGCTCAAACGAAACAAAACGCTCGTCTTGAGTATAATCATACTTAATATGTATAGTCGATGCATCTGCAAATACTATCTCACCCTCACGTGTAGCTACAACTTGAACACGGCTATCGCGAATAACATCACCCTCGATACCTGTTCCTACAATTGGCGAATCACAAGTAAGTAGCGGCACTGCTTGACGCATCATATTCGAACCCATCAGCGCACGGTTCGCATCATCGTGCTCAAGGAACGGAATAAGCGATGCAGCAATCGATGCAATCTGATTAGGAGCAACATCCACTAAATCAACCTCTTTTGAAGTAACGATAGGATAATCGGCCTCCATACGGGTAATAACCCTATCAGGTTGAAGGAAATCTCCTTCTGGGCTAAGTGGAGTATTAGCAGGAGCGATAATCTTACCATCCTCCTCTTCAGCTCCTAAATATATTATTTGCTCATCAGAAATATTAACTTTTCCATCCTCTACAACACGATAAGGAGTCTCGATAAAGCCCATCGCACTAATCTTTGCATACACACAAAGTGAAGAGATTAGACCGATATTCGGCCCCTCAGGAGTCTCGATAGGACAAAGACGACCATAGTGAGTATAGTGTACGTCACGTACCTCGAAACCTGCACGCTCACGTGACAGACCACCTGGTCCTAATGCCGATAGACGACGCTTATTTGTTATCTCAGCTAGTGGATTAGTTTGATCCATAAACTGTGATAGCTGATTTGTTCCAAAGAATGAGTTAATAACAGACGATAAAGTCTTTGCGTTAATCAAATCGATTGGAGTAAAGACCTCGTTATCTCTCACATTCATTCTCTCACGTATAGTACGACTCATACGAGCAAATCCAACGCTAAACTGATTAGCTAACTGCTCGCCTACTGTACGTACACGACGATTACTTAAGTGGTCGATATCATCAACCTCAGTCTTCGAATTGATAAGCGATATTAGATGCTTAATAATAGCAATCATATCGGTCTTTGTTAACACCTTAATATTTCTATCAATATCAAGATCTAACTTCTTGTTGATACGGTAACGACCAACATCACCTAAATCGTAACGCTTATCAGTAAAGAATAATTTGTCAATCACATCACGTGCAGTAGCCTCATCTGGTGGCTCGGCATTACGTAACTGACGATATATATAAACCACCGCCTCTTTTTCAGAGTTACACTGATCTTTTAGTAATGTATTAGATACTATTGTATAGTCGGAACTGTTTTGCGAATCTTTGTAAAGTAGTATCTCCTTAACACCCGAATCAATAATTATATCAATATGATCCTCTGTTAAAATTACCTCACGCTCGATAACAACATCATTCCTTTCAATAGAAACAACCTCGCCTGTATCCTCATCAACAAGATCTTCAAACCAGCTACTAAGAACCCTAGCAGCTAATTTGCGCCCAATAGACTTCTTAAGATTAGTTTTATTAACCTTAATCTCATCAGCTAGGTCAAAGATTTCAAGAATCTTACTGTCACTCTCAAATCCAATAGCTCTAAGTAGAGTTGTTACTGGCAACTTCTTCTTTCTGTCGATGTAAGCATACATCACATTGTTAATATCGGTTGCGAACTCAATCCACGAGCCCTTAAATGGGATAATTCTCGCAGAATATAGCTTAGTACCATTTGAGTGAGTGCTCTGCCCAAAGAATACACCAGGTGAACGGTGTAGCTGCGATACAATCACACGCTCAGCACCATTAATCACGAAAGTACCACGAGAGGTCATATATGGAATCATTCCAAAATAGACATCTTGTACTACCGTCTCAAAATCAACGTGCTCAGGGTCTGTACAGTAAAGTTTTAACTTCGCTTTTAGAGGAACATTATAGGTTGTTCCCCTCTCTAAACACTCCTCGATTGAGTATCTTGGAGGATCTATGTAGTAATCTAGAAACTCTAACACGAAGTTATTACGTGTATCGGTAATTGGGAAATTCTCGGAAAAGACTTTAAACAACCCCTCATCAGCACGCTTTTCTGCTGTGGTATCTAATTGAAAAAAGTCTTGAAATGACTTTAACTGTATCTCCAAAAAGTCAGGATAAGCCATCCTGTTCTCAATTGAAGAGAAGTTTATACGTTTGTTGTTTGAATTCAAAGACATTGTCATCAAAGGTTTAATTTGGTTTATTGTTTACAGAGCGATACTAACAAAAAACTATTAGTAACCACATAGAGAGCAAACCACTCTCTTGCAGTGATATTTACAGCTCTGCGCTTCGATGAAAATTTTAAAATTTGCCCCTAGATATGTTATCTACTCTTTATGAATATGCTACCAAAATATTTGGTGCAACTATTACTAGGATTCTAAAATTTACGCCTGAACTGGAAACGAGTTTAGGCTTAATACATCGATAAAGTGCTGTTATTGCTATATTTAGCATAAAAATAATATATGAATAAAACAGCACATCTCGAGAGACACGAAAAGGCATAGAACCAAATTTGGTTCTATACCCGTTATCTCTCGTAAATGAGTGAATTACTTCAACTCAACCTCAGCACCAGCCTCCTCAAGAGCTGCCTTTAATTGCTCAGCCTCATCTT
>CAYJHM010000138.1:0-5709 GCA_964369935.1 uncultured Rikenellaceae bacterium | reverse complement strand
CTGGGTGGCGACGCTATCACAGCAGACATCTTTAACTGGCTTGCTACACACTGGCTTCCAAATATCATCTTCTTCTTAGTGTTTATGGTGTTTGCTGCATCATTCTTCGGCGCATTCGAGATTACTCTTCCTAGTTGGATGGTTAATAAATCAGATGCAAAATCTGATCAAGGTGGATTAGCTGGTGTATTCTTTATGGCATTAACACTTGTATTAGTATCATTCTCTTGTACAGGTCCTATCGTAGGTTCGGTACTTGTAGAGTCTACTTCGGGTGGCGATGTGATGATGCCTATCATTACAATGCTTGCATTCTCTATTGCTTTTGCTATACCATTCACAATATTTGCATTCTTCCCGTCGCTACTTAAAAATATGCCTAAATCGGGTGGTTGGTTAAATACTGTTAAGGTAGTTCTAGGATTTATTGAGGTGGCTCTAGGATTCAAATTCCTATCTGTTGCCGATCAAGCATACGGCTGGGGAATACTTGACCGTGAAATCTATCTAGCTATCTGGATTGCTACATTCTCTCTACTTGGATTCTATCTGTTAGGCAAACTAAAATTTGCTCACGACTCGGATACTCCTTACCTAAAAGTACCAAAGTTATTTATGGCTATCGCTACATTTACCTTTGTTATTTATCTAATTCCTGGTATGTGGGGAGCACCCCTAAAGGCTCTTTCGGGATATATGCCTCCAATTACAACAATGGATTTCAATGCTGCTGGTGGTGGTAGTAGTGACGGCGGGGCACATCATGCCACTTCAACTGCACGTTTCGAGATACCTAAAGATGTACGTTTTGGCGATAAGCTAAAGCACCCTCCAGGGCTACACGGATTTTTCGATCTAAAAGAGGCTACTGAGTTTGCTAAGAAACATAAAGCTCCACTATTTGTCGATTTCACTGGTCACGGTTGTGTAAACTGTCGTGATATGGAGCAGACAGTCCTTGCCGATCCTAGGGTTGTTAAGTTGATAAACGAAAACTTTATATTTGTTTCGTTATATGTAGATGATAAGCGTACTCTTCCTGAGGATGAGTGGGTAAAGAGCCGCAAAGGTCGTACCCTTAAAACAATTGGTAAGATAAATGCTGAATATCAGATTACTAAGTATAACAACAACGCTCAACCTTACTATCTAGTTACCGATACAGACGACGAGGTTACAACACTTAGCGGCCCTGTTGTTTACGACAAAGATGTTGATAAATTCATTGCATTCCTAGAAAAGGGATTAGCTGAATTTAACAAAAAGCACGGCTTATAAGATTTAAAATTATAAAAAAGGGGTATTAATCCAATTTGGGTTAATGCCCCTTTTTATTATATTACTGGCATCATAATTGAAAAGTATTTATTAATGATTAATTAGTAAATACATATTATGAATACAAAAAGAATATTTATTATTACTATCCTAGCGATTAGTTATAATGTGTCGGCACAGATAGATATAAGAGCTGAAATAGGACCCGTTTTTAATGGTTATAACAATATTGCCTACCCTGGAAACGGTGGTACAAGGTTCTCTTTAGTAGATGATTTGAAAGGTTCGGCATCGGCCTATTATAGGTTATCGGTGGGCTACGATATAAATAATAAACACTCAATCACCTTTCTATTTGCACCTCTGGATATGAAGTATAAAGGCACTTACAATAAAGATATTCTTTATGGCGAGACAATCTTTGCAGCCAATACTTATATTAATGCTAAATATAGGTTTTACTCGTACCGTTTAACATATCGTTACGATATAATAGAGGACGATAAGATTGAATTTGGACTAGGCTTAACAGCTAAAATTAGACAAGCATATATATCTCTTAATTCGGAAACTGCTAACAGTAGCAAAAAAAATGTAGGGTTTGTTCCGATTATAAACTTTAAATTTAAATGGAATTATCATCCACGTATGAGCTTACTATTCGAAGGCGATGCCCTAGGGGCTAAGCAAGGACGAGCAGAGGATATACTGCTTGCAAATGTGTATAAGGTTAATGATAAATTGAATCTATCGCTAGGTTACAGAATATTAGAGGGCGGTAGCGATTCGGATGAAATATACACCTTCTCGATGTTTCACTATATAGCTTTTGGTATATCGTACTCAATTAATTTCGACAGTAAAAAATATTAGTGTCGGTAAAAAAATAGAGGAGGGTGACTAACATTACTTGTAAGTCACCCTCCTCAATCTAACGATATATTATTATTTAATCAGGTTTTTAGAATGATAATGTTAGTCGAGCTTGAAGAATATTAAAATTCGTATCTAGAGGCATACGCACATTATCAAGTTTGTTGAATGTGTAATCAACTAGTACCTTTACGTAGTTATTAATACCATAATTAAGACCAATTGTCATAGACTGCATTGCACCACCAGCAATCGATGTAGAAGCCGCTGCAAAGGTTTTAATCTCACCGTTAGCATAGAATCGTCCTCTTGCATACGAGTAAATATCTCCCTCATTTATCTGATTTAGGTTAGTATAACCATAGCGGAAAAGAAGTTGAAGAGTATTGCTACCTTTAACACCACCAATTAAACCTGTTGCATTATCGTAAGAGTAATTATCACCCCAGATAAGGTATCCAGCCTCTACGTATCCACCATTGAACTTATTTGTCTCAAGTAGATTTAACTTTCTCCAAGCCTCTATTGTAGATGATGCAAAAAGACCTCCTCCTAATTGATTCTCGAATAATCTTTGCTCGTCTCTATCATTCTTAGCAATATTTTGAAGAGCATACTCTCCTCTAACAAAGAATTTATCTCTTTTATATAGTGCCTCGAAATTAAATGTTGTAATATCAGATGCCCACGGAATATTAACCGACAAAAATTGATAATCCTGCTTGATATATGTGTCAAGTGATGCTCCAGCACTATAACTTGTTTGTAGTACGCCATTAGAGAATGTACCCGACTTAATCTTCTCGTATCTAAAACCAAATCCAACATGAAGAGTTGAGCTGATATTATTGATTGGTTTAAATAACCAACGTCCACTAGCTATATAGCCTTGGTTTCCCTCATCTTGATCGTTGTATTTATTGCCAACAAAAAACCCTTGATTAGCATAAAACATATCATCTGAATAGCGATAAGTGATACCTAAATTTCTACCTTCGGTAAGTATTGAAGAGGACATTGGACGGCTAATAAACTGCATATTGTAACGGCTTGTATTTTGGTTCATTGATAGAGGCTCGGCATAGTATCCTGCCTTTATCCAATGTTTACCTTCGCCCCACATAAAGCGACCATACAAATCTTTCTGTTTGAATGTACCATACGAGAAATCAAAATCGCCACGGATATACCAATTCTCGTCTATGCTTAACGAGGTGTTTATGCGAGCATCTGTTATAGCTATACCCGACTGTACAGGAGTATAATCGCCATTAACCGAAGCACCATCAACCGATAGGCGACCACCTACACTAAATTTAACCTGTTTATTTTTACTATTTAACTTTATCGAACCCTCATCAGCACTGTTATTTTGCGCCGACACACTTAATGATGCCACTACGGCAATCATAGATAATATTATATTAAGTTTCATTATTATATAAATATTTTAGTTATACCTTATTATTATCTTTCGTAACCTAAGTTATCAAGAACCGTATTCGGATTTGGTGTTGTAGTAGCAGCATCCTCTCCTCTTAGACCTTTTAAAATCATAAAATCAAGAGTAAGGTCTGTACGATTAGTGAACATTGCATCAAAATATGGTGGGTTATAAAGTGTTTGAGTTGTAGCTGCCAATGCAGGGTTACTATATGCAAATGCCATTTGATCGGTTGTATCGAAAGACCAAGGATGATTAATAAGACCAGCCTTTTCAATTAGGTAATCACACCAACCAGCATTAACACTAGGATAACCAGCAACATAAATCATAGGGCCAATAATATGTGCGCTCTCCTTAATAGCAAGGTTAATCATCTCGGCATATCCAATAGGAGTAGCTGTATTGTAACGTGGTGTTAATAAGAAACACATAGGTACTTTACCCTTAAATACATCCTTAACACGACCTAAACTCTCTGGATCAAATGTTTGAAGAATAACCTTACCATTTGTGTTACCTACGTTTACCTTACCATTGATATAGAAAGGTGCGCTGTCTGACTCAGGCTTCTCGATAATATTCATATCTGCTACCCTAGCTAACTCATCATAAACTCTCTGCTCAATATCTGAAGCTCCATACATAGGGTTTTTAAACTCTAAATAGATACCTGGTGTGTGACCCGTAAATGCTGGATCATCCTCATACTCGAAAGTATACTCTACCTCGTCGCCTTTAACAAATCCTAATAGCGATACAACTGTATTACCTGTCTTGCCCCCTCTTGTGAAGATACGCTCGCCGTTAGCATCACGCTTCAGGCGCTTACCTTTAGAAATCATTATTAAATCCTCTAGCGAAGAGATATATTGACGCTCGGTTGTAAAACCCTTTCTTGCTTGAGTAGGGTTTTCGTTATTAAACCAAGTACCTGCATCTAGAGCTAGTAGTTCCTCGTAAGTGTACATACAAGGAAGATACTTCAACGGAAGAGTTGCCATAGTTGCCTTATCTGTCATATACTTTGTATATGCCTCGTCTTGTGTGTAACCTAAGCTAAGATAATAATCAACACGCGACTCAGGAATTGTCTCCCCGTAAACCGCCTCAATATTCGTTGTTCTGCGTAAATCCTCATCGTGAAGAGCAAGGATAACACCATCTAACGAAATCTGTAAATCTGCCTCTAGATAATCAGCACCCATCTCGCGCGACCAACGGAATGCCGACTCTGTCTCTTCTGGTACCCAATAGGTTGAACCACGGTGTGCAATAACTGCATTTTTAGGCACATAATCGCGTACTTTTGCCATCTCTGGCGAAATTTGATCAACTGTAACTTCCATTACGTCAACATACTCATCTGTTCCTAGTTTCTCATCACTACAAGAAGTGATACCAAGAGCGATGACTCCTAAATAGAAAAACTTTTTTAACATAAAATAAAATTTTAGATTAATTAATTATTTGTTTATTGATTTTTTAAGTAAATATTTCTCCTCTTTATATGTGAACGACATTAATATAATAGACACAACACAAGCCCCCAGAAGTGCAATAAAGCCCCAATCCCAACCTAAACTGTCTACTACATATCCCATTGCTATGTTGGCTAATATAGCTGTTCCAAAGAAGTAACCAAAGAAACCTGTCAAACCTGCTGCCGTTCCCGCTGCTTTCTTAGGTGCTAAATCCAAGGCATGAACACCAATAAGCATTACCGGGCCATAAATCAAGAATCCTATTGCAATAAGCGATACACTATCTAATATAATATTATGGTCGTTTTGCCAATAGATAAATACAAATATTGCCACTAAAGCCATATAAATCATTGTTGTAATAGCACGACGCCCTTTAAACACCTTATCACTTAGCCACCCACAGATAATTGTGCCAGGTATTGCTGCCCACTCATACATCGAGTAAGCCCAACCCACCTCTTTAATATCGTATCCTTTAACATCTTTTAAGTATGTTGGAGCCCAATCCAATACACCGTATCTTACTAGGTACACAAATGCATTTGCTAATGCTATATACCACAATATTTTATTGTTAAGCACATATTTAAAGAAAATATCTTTAGTTGATAACTCTTTTTCCGACTC